>JALNWC010000314.1 GCA_023231075.1 Rhodoferax sp. | reverse complement strand
CGGTGCTCAATCTGCGGGTGCCCGCCGACAGCGTTTTTCACCTGAGCGATTACGCCGTGGGCCTTATCGCGAAGATCATGTGCTACGCCATTTGTGCCTTGGCGATGGACCTGATCTGGGGCTTCAGCGGCATCCTGAGCCTGGGCCATGGCCTGTTCTTTGCGCTCGGCGGCTACGTCATGGGCATGTACCTGATGCGCCAGATTGGCACCGACGGCAATTACAAAAGCAAGCTGCCCGACTTCATGGTGTTCCTGGACTGGAAAGAATTGCCCTGGCACTGGAGCTTGTCCGACAGCTTCGTCGCCACGCTGATCCTGATCGTGGCGGTGCCGGGGCTGGTGGCCTTTGTTTTTGGCTACTTTGCGTTTCGCTCGCGCATCAAGGGCGTGTATTTTTCCATCATCACCCAGGCCCTGACCTTTGCCGCCATGCTGCTGTTCTTTCGTAACGAGACCGGTTTTGGCGGCAACAACGGCTTCACCGACTTCAAGCGGATTCTGGGCATCCCGGTGGCGACACAGGAGATGCGCATGACGCTGTTTGTGCTGACCGGCGTGACGCTGCTGGGCTTCTTTTTGCTGGCGCGCTGGCTCATCGGCAGCAAGTTCGGCCGGGTTTTGCAGGCGGTGCGCGACGCCGAGACGCGCGTCATGTTCAGCGGCTACAACCCGCTGGGCTACAAGCTCACCATCTGGACCATTTCGGCCATGATGTGCGGCGTGGCCGGGGCCTTGTATGTGCCGCAGGTGGGCATCATCAACCCGAGCGAAATGAGCCCGGCCAACTCGATCGAGATCGCCATCTGGGCGGCGGTAGGGGGCCGCGCCACGCTGATCGGCCCGATTGTCGGGGCCTTTATCGTCAACGGTGCCAAGAGCTGGCTGACGGTGGCCTACCCCGAATTCTGGTTGTACTTTCTGGGCTTGTTGTTCATCGGCGTGACGCTGTTTTTGCCCAATGGCGTGGTGGGGCTGGTCAAAAAATTGAAGGGCGGCGCGACATGACGCCCGAACTGATGGAGCAGGGCGCCCGACGGCTTGAGGCTTACCAGGCGACTCAGGCCACCCGGGCCGGGCAAACCGCATCGGGCGGGCGCCAGGCGGGCTTTGCACGCATTGCCACGCCGGGCGAGGTGGACATCACCCATGGCCGCATTCTTTACCTCGAAGACGTGAGCGTGAGCTTTGACGGCTTCAAGGCCATCAACAAGTTGAGCCTGGACATTGCGCCGGGCGAGTTGCGCTGCATCATCGGCCCCAACGGTGCCGGCAAGACCACCCTGATGGACATCATCACCGGCAAGACGCGCCCCGATGAAGGTCAGGTGTTCTTTGGCAGCACCATCGACCTGCTGCGCTACAAGGAAGCCGAAATTGCCCAGATGGGCATCGGCCGCAAGTTCCAGAAACCCACGGTGTTCGAGCAGCTCAGCGTGTTCGAGAACCTGGAGCTGGCGCTGAAAACCAACAAGGCCGTCACCCATTCGATGTTTTTCCGGCTCGACTCCGCACAGAGCGACCGGCTGGCGGAGGTGCTGCACACGATTCACCTGGCGGACAGTGTGCGCGGCCAGGCGGGCAAGCTGAGCCATGGCCAGAAGCAGTGGCTGGAGATCGGCATGCTGCTGATGCAGGACCCCAAGCTGCTGCTGCTCGACGAGCCCGTGGCCGGCATGACCGACGAGGAAACCGAGCGTACCGCCGAGCTGTTTTTAAGCCTCAAGGGCAAACACTCGCTGATGGTGGTGGAGCACGACATGAGCTTCATCAACACCATTTCCGACATCGTCACCGTGCTGTGCGACGGCGCGGTACTGGCGCAGGGCACGCTGGCGCAGGTGCAGGCGGATGAGCGGGTGATTGAGGTGTACCTTGGACGTTGATTACTTCTGTTGCTTTTCAATTCAGCAACGATTTGTTGTGTCATTGCGAGCCCTTCGACAGGCTCAGGACAGGCTGAAGCGTGGCAATCCATGCGGGGACTCTACATGCTGAACGTCAAAAACATCAACCAATACTACGGCGGCTCGCACATCCTGCGCGACGTCAGCCTGCAGGCCACTTTGGGCAAAGTCACCGTGATTCTGGGGCGCAACGGGGTCGGCAAGACCACGCTGCTGAAGAGCCTGATGGGCCTGGTGCCGATCAAGAGCGGCAGCATCGAATTCGATGGCCGACCGATCCACCATGCCACGCCTTACGAGCGCGCCCGCGCCGGCATCGGTTTTGTGCCCCAGGGGCGCGAGATTTTTGGCCGCCTCACGGTGCAGGAAAACCTGGCCATGGGCCTGGCCTGCAAGCCTGCCAGCACACCGATTCCGCCCGAACTGTTCGAGCTGTTTCCGGTGCTCAAGCAGATGCTGCAGCGCCGCGGTGGCGACTTGTCGGGCGGACAGCAGCAACAATTGGCCATCGCCCGCGCGCTGGCGGCCGGCCCCAAGCTGCTGATCCTCGATGAGCCCACCGAAGGCATCCAGCCCAGCATCATCAAGGACATCGGCCGCGTCATCCGTAGGCTGGCCGACCGCGGCGACATGGCGATTGTGCTGGTGGAGCAGTATTACGACTTCGCCCAGGAACTGGCCGACAACTATGTGGTGATGGAGCGCGGCGCCGTGCGCGCCCAGGGTCTGGGGGCCAACATGGAGATTGACGGCGTGCGCCAACTGGTGGCGATTTAAGACCAGTGACTTTGCGGGTCAGACCACTCGCAAAGCGACGTGCTCTGACCCCAACTGATTAGGTTGACCAGATGCGCGGCACGCTCGCCGACAATTGCCAGAAGTGTTGCCGCCACGCCTGCCACACCTGGCGCAACAGGTCCGCCGCGGGTTCCACCAGGGGTGCCAGCACGCGCAGCACCATCATCTGTTCGTTCGGGCAGGTCACTCCGGCGGTGTGTTGCAGGGGGTGGCTGGCGATCACCTGGCGCGCCAGCTCCAGCCCGGCCTCGCGGCGCTCGCGGGTCATTTTGCTGCCACTGACAAAAAACAGCGAGGCCATGCAGCGCTGCCCGGCCAGGCCCAGCGGGCCGTCCATCAGACGGCGGTCATGGGCCTGCAGCAGGCCGCGCTCCAGCCAGACACCGGGCACCTCGATGTGTTGCAAAAAATGGCCCTCGTTAAAGGGCAGGTCCGCGCCGGGCAGGCCGAAGGCGGTGAGGTCCCAGCCGATGAACTCGGCCTCGGGCCCAAGCGATACGCTCAGGTGGTTTTCTGCCAGGCAGGCGTTGTAGGCGATGGCTTCCAGCGGCAACCATTCCAGCCGCGCTTTGTCTTGCAGGGTGATGCGGGTACGCTGCACCGCCGGCTCACCCCGGGAGCGATAAAAGCGGGTGGCGCCCGGTGTGGTGACCAGGCCGTGCGCGGCCCCACTGGCGGTGACCGAGATGTCCAGCGTGTCACCGCCCACCAAGCCGCCGGGCGGGTGCACCAGCACGTTGTGGCAGACGGCATCGCCCTCGGGGTAGAGGCTTTGCAACACCCGCAACGGCCCGGTGTGCCGATGGCGCGCCACCGTGCGCGCGGCTTCGACCTGGTAGTCCATGCCAAGTTGGGCGTGCCAGCTCATGGCGCTGGGTCGGTGGCGGTTTTCAGCGTCGCCCTGGCTTAGCGCAGCGCGTTCACATCGGCCACCGCCAGCGCGGTCATGTTGACGACCCGGCGCACCGTGCTGGACGGGTTGAGCACGTGCGCGGTGGCGGCGGAGCCCAGCAGGATCGGGCCGACGGTGAGGCCGTTGCTGCCGGTCATCTTGAGCACGTTGAACAGGATGTTGGCCGAGTCCAGGTTCGGGCAGATCAGGATGTTGGCGGCGCCGCTCAGGGTGTTGTCGAGCAGCGTGGCGTTGCGGATGTCTTCCGACAAGGCGGCATCGCCCTGCATCTCGCCGTCGCACTCGATGTCGGGGCAGGCCGCCTTGAACAGGTCGCGCGCCAGGCGCATTTTGCGGGCGGAGCTTCGGTTCGACGAGCCGTAGTTGGAGTGTGACAGGAACGCGATCTTGGGTGCGATGCCAAAGCGGCGTACCTCGTCGGCGGCCATGCGGGCAATGTCGGCCAACTGTTCGGCGCTGGGATCTTCGTTGACATAGGTGTCGGCGACGAAGATCGAGTATTGCTCCAGCATCAGCGCGTTCAGCGTGGCAAAGCCGGAGGCGCCTGGCTTGACGCCCAGGATG
>JALNWC010000313.1 GCA_023231075.1 Rhodoferax sp. | reverse complement strand
TCGACGGCATACAGGGCTTTCTCGACCTCGATCGAAGCAATGTTCTCGCCCCCGGACTTGATGACGTCCTTGTAACGATCCTCGAACCACAGCATGCCATCGGCGTCGAAATGCCCCACATCACCCGAATGGAACCAGCCGTGCAGGAACGCCTCCTGGGTCGCCTTCTCGTCATGCAGGTACTCGGTCAGCAGGTGCGGGCTGCGATAGACGATCTCGCCCGATTGCCCCCAGGGCAGCAACTGGCCCAGGTCGTCCATGATGCCAATCTGCACATTGATCGACGACATGCCGATCGCGCCCGCGTGCGACAGCTGGTGCTCGGGGCGAAAACAGGTCGAGGCCGGGCTCATCTCGGTCTGGCCGAACAACAGCGAAAGCTCGCAGCCAAACACGTCCATGAGACGGCGCAGGTCGTCGTCGGGCATGGGCGCCATGGCATAGACGGCGCGCCGCAGGCCAGACACCGTGCGCGGACGCTGCTGTTGCTCCTCCAGCATCGCGCGGTACATCATTGGCAGGCCGAAAGTCACCGTGATCCGCTCGGCGCCGATCAGATCAAGCAGGTTTTTTGCATCAAACGCTTCGAGGATGTAGAGCGTGGCGCTCGATGCAATGGTGGGCGTGCAAAAGCCATTGAGCTGCGCGGTGTGAAACATCGGCATCATGGCCGCGACCCGGTCACTGGCCTTCATTTCGAGGTCAATGACAACGCCCAGGGTTTCAAGATAAATTGCCAGATGGTTACCGACCACGCCCTTGGGCGCCGAGGTCGTGCCGCTGGTATAGAGGTAGGACAGCGCCGCCCGGTCGTCCACCAGCACTTCCGGCTCGGTGGCAGGCTGGCCGGCCCCGAGTTGCTGCAGCGACAGCGACTCGATGCGCTGCGGCAGGCCCGCGTCCGCTGGCACCGGGCCTTCGATCGCAATCACCTCGCGCACACCGGGCAACTCGCCCAGCACCAGCGCCAGCTCGCCCAGCCAGCGCTGCTGCGCCACCACGCCGCGCACCTGCGCATGGCCAAGCACATAGCTGAGTTCGCCCTGGCGCCAGAACAGGTTGAGCGGCGTGCAGACCACGCCAATCTTGGCGCAAGCGTAGTAGGTGACGAGAAACTCGATGCAGTTGCCCGACATCAGGCCGAGCGCATCGCCGGGGCGGTAACCCAGCGCAAGAAGACCGTGGGCCGAGCGGTTCACCCATTCGTTCAATTCCCGGTAGCTCAGGCGGCGCGACCCTTCGACCAGGGCGGTGCGGCCCGGCGTGCGGGCGGCGCTGCGTGTCAGCATGTCGCCGACATTGACGCGCCGGCTCAGGTTGGCCTGCAAGGCCATCGCGGGAATAGCATGTGTCATCGTCTGTTCTTTCGTGGTGAAAATTGCGGGAAGCGGTCAGTTGGCGCTGCGGCTGCGATCTTGAGCGGACCCGAATTTTTCGGTTGCCATCTGTCGCAGCACGAATTTCTGCACCTTGCCCGTCGCGGTCATCGGAAACGCTTCAACAAACAGCCAGTACTTCGGTATCTTGAAGCGCGCGACCCGGCTTTCAACAAAGGCCACCAGTTCGGCCTGGGTGCAGTCCTGCCCTGCCTTGAACTGGACGAATGCGGCGCCCACTTCGCCCATGCGTTCGTCCGGCACGCCGCAAATATAGACCTGGTTGACCGTTTCGTGGCCGCAGATGATCTCCTCGATCTCCTTGGGCGCGACCTGCTCGCCGCCGATCTTGTACAAATCCTTGGCGCGCCCGGTGATCTCGTAAAACCCGTCGTCGCGCCGCTTGAAAACATCGCCGGTGCGCAGCCAGCCGTCCTTGTCGATCGCCTCGCCGGTTTCGACCGGCTTGTTGTAGTAGCCACGCGTGACAATGTTGCCGCGCACTGCAAGCTCGCCTTCGGTCACGTCCGGCGGCAAGTCCTCCTTGGTCTCCGGGTCGATCAGCTTGAACGCCACCAGCGCGCCGGAAAACTCCTCCAGGCCAGCAACACCCCCCGGCTTTTCCTGGCCGACGGTGTCGGTGATGACCTGCAGCGGCGCGCCGAAGGGCGTGTACATGGCAGCGGCCGCGAGTTCGGTCATACCCCAGCCGGTGTTCACCTCACTGATCCCCATGTCGCGCTGCAGTGCCTCCCAGACCCACAGCGGCGTCGCGGCCGCTGCATTCATCATGCTGCGCAATGCACTAAGGTCATGCTTCTTCAGATCAGGATGGGTCAACAGCGCGATGGCCATCGTCGGGACACTGGCGATGCGGGTCGCCTTGCTTGCCGCCAGCAGCCGCAGGAATTCGCCGGCATCGAACAGCGCCTGCGGTATGTACGCGCCGCCGACGAACAAGGTGGCCAGCAAGCCTTCGACATAGCCGAATATGTGATGCAAGGGCAGCGGACTGGCAAGCCGCTCACCGTCGACGAGACCCTGGCTGAATGCGGCACTGTAGGCGCTGCGCATCAGCATGTCGTGGGTCATCATCACGCCCTTGGGGCTACCCGTGGTGCCGGAGGTGTAGCAAATCAGCGCGACCTCGTCGGGGTAGCGCGAGGCGTTCTGGCGCTCGCGCAGCGCCTCGTCGGAAACACTCTCACCCAGCTGCAGGAAGTCCTCCCAGTCCAGCGTGCCCGCATGGCGCGCGCCACCCGGAGATTCGATCACCACGCCGCGCAGCGCCGCAAGCCGCTCAGCGCGCCAGGTGTCCGGGGCGCCACGCATTTCGGGCAGGAGAGCGCCGATTTTTTCGATGTAGTTGCGGTCAGCCAACTTGTCCATCGCAATCAGGTAGACGCTGTCCGACTGCCGGAGCTGATACTCCAGTTCGACCGCGCCCAGGCGTTCGTTCAATGGCACGCTGACTGCGCCGATCTTGGCTAGCGCGAGTTGAAGAAACGCCATTTCCGGCACCGTCGGAAACAGCATCGCCACATGCTCCCGGCGCTTGACGCCGAGCTGGATCAAACTCTTGACCAGCCGGTCCACCAGCTGGCGCGATTGGGCGTAGGTGTAGCGCCGCTCCAGCGTGACGATATGCTCCCGCTCCGCGAACTCGGTGGCCAGACGATCGAACCAGTCGCCAAGGGTCAGCCGCGTCCACACCGGGATACGCTGCGCCAGAGCCTGCCTTCTTTGCGCCAAGGGGGGCGCGCCCTTGACCGCAGCAGCGCCGCTCCCCGCCTCATGCGCAACCGTTTCCGTTTCACTCATGTCTTTTGTCTCCTGATAAAAACCATCTCTTGTCTGGCTCATGCAGCAGCTGAGCCGTGGGTGAATTCCGGTGACACGGTTGCGCTTGAGGGCTCGCACTGCATCCCAAATCCGGCCGTCAAAATGCACAACTAATTACTTTACGAGCCCTTAGATCGAGATGCCGCCGCCGCAGATCAGCGTCTGGCCGCTGACGTAGTTCGACTCGGGAATGCACAGCAGATAGACCGACCCGGCCGCTTCCTCGGGCGTGCCGCTGCGGCCCAGCGGAATGGTGCGCTCCATCATTTCCAGCAGATCGGGGTTGACGCCGACCTTGATCTTTTGGCCCTGGATGTCAATGGATGCGTCGCCGCCGGCCGAAGCCTCGGTCAGCCGCGTCTTGATCATGCCGAAAGCGACGGCGTTGACGTTCACCTTGTAACGCCCCCACTCCTTGGACAGCGCCTTGGTCAGGCCAATGACGCCGGCCTTGCCCGCCGAGTAGTTGGCCTGGCCGGCGTTGCCGCCGGTGCCGGCGATGGACGAGATGTTGACCACCTTGCGGAACACCTCCTGCCCGGCTTCGGCTTCCTTGCGCGAGGCAACGCGGATGAACTCCGCGGCAGCGCGCAAAATCTTGAACGGCGCGGTCAAATGCACGTCGATGATCGCGTGCCATTGCTCGTCCGTCATCTTCTGAACCACGTTGTCCCAGGTGTAGCCGGCGTTGTTGATGATGATGTCCAGGCCGCCGAAGCTGTCAATCGCGGTCTTGACGAAGCGATCAGCGAAATCGGCGGCAGTGACGCTGCCCACGCAGGCCACGGCCATGCCACCGGCCTTCTTGATGTCGGCCACGGTCTGCTCTGCCGGCGCTGCATCAAGGTCGTTGACCACGACCTTGGCGCCTTCGCTGGCCAATTTCATGGCGATGGCACGGCCGATACCGCGGCCCGAACCTGAAACGATGGCCACTTTGCCTTCGAGTTTTTTCATGGTGTGTGTC
>JALNWC010000312.1 GCA_023231075.1 Rhodoferax sp. | reverse complement strand
GCGCAAGAACAAGTGGCTGTGAACTTGGCGCTCCAGCACGGGTTGGCTCCAGTGGCAGCGTTCGGCCTCAATCTCGTAAAACAATCGTTCGGCGCGGTTGTCTACGCTGCACAGCGTGCGGTAGTGCGTCCAGCTTAAATGTGGCGAGAACCCCCTTTGCCGGTCAACACGCTCCAGCGATGCAGCCAGGTCTGCCAACACGGTTGTCGTGTCAGGGGTGCCCAATTGGTCACGAGCCTCGTGACCAATTTCAGGCAGGCGCTCACTGTAGGTTTGATAGAACAAGCGAAAGTACTTGAGGTTGGTCACAGAAAACCCGCGACCGTAGCGCTTTTTCAGTGCCTTTGACAGTTCCTTCACAAGTTGGCGACCATAGTCCGCCCGATCTTCACCGCCTTGCAGAGCCTGCACCATCTCACGGCCAATCAGCCAGTAAGCGATCACCATGTTGCTGTTGACGGCACGCACCACATTGGCACGGGCCTGGTCAAGAATGCTGACCACACGGCTCATCAGGTCGCCATCGGCGCTCACGGTGATCAGCGCCGGTGAGGCTGCGACGGCCTCACCTTCGGGCGCTGCGCTTTTCCTGGATTTAAGTTGACGAGTAGCCATGGTCACAAACTCCGCACATTCTGAATGCCTTGCTGCGCCAGGATGGCGGACAGGTTGGTTTTGGCGATGTCGTCGGCAAAGGCGCTGTCGCGGAAGACACAGGTGGTGTCGCCTGCCGGGGCAAGTTCTTTGCGCCAGGCGATGATGCCGGTGGCCAGGGCATCCACCGCGGTGCTGGCAATGGCCGGGGCCAGGCAGGCCATCAAGACACCGCCGCCCACGGCGTGCACGGCAAGGCCAGCCAGTTGGCGGGTGGCAATGGGCACACACAAATCCAGACCCAGTTTCAGCAACAGCTCGTACAAGATGTCGGATTCGGTGCGACCCGCCGTCAAGTTGTCCTGGTAGTCGATGACGGCTTGCGCCAGATCGGCTGGCTTGGGGTTCCAGGCGCGGATGTTGGAGTGGTCAAGCTTGAAGACCCTGAAACCCAGGTCAGGCAGTGTCGCTGGTGGTTGGGATGAGTTTTCTAAGGCTAATTGGCCTGTAGTGCTTGTCTGGCTTGCATGAGTAGCTCTTATTTTTGAAGCAGAACGGCGCAGGCGTTCTTTGGTAAGTTCGGCAATCGTGCGGGGTTTACCAAGTTGATCACAATAATTTGCAGCAGTTTCCTGCTCTCGACTATCGGTATCAAGTGGCTCTGGAAGTTGAACTAGGATGAAGCGCCGATTACCTCCGTCAACAATATTTTGCTGGACAACTGCCTGACCTGTTGTTCCTGAACCAGCAAAAAAATCAATAATCAAGGCATCCTTATCATTACTTGTAGCTATTTCAACAATTCGCTGGATAAGCGCAGTGGGTTTCGGAAAAGAAAATACTCTGGCATCCCCAAACATCTCGACTGTTTCTGCTGTTCCGGCTTGGGTATATATTCCATCAATAATTGAAAAAGCTTTTGCGGAACGAGTATCTCCCGTGTCATCTTTCAAATATTGCTTGGAGCTAGCAATCCAGGAACCATCTCTCGTTTTTGAGAATGCAACTTCACCTCGATCAAGCGCTTCTTGCATTCGCTCCCTGCCCCAACGCCACTGACGCTTAGGAAATAATTCACCACCATCAGGCGTTGGAATTGGGAACCGAAGGTTTAGTCTATCTTCAAAGCTTTTCATCGCTTCAAGTGGATGAGTTCTATATGGCCCTTTTTCTTCGAAATACTGATCACGGGTCGTGTAATAGCGTTCTACTGAAGCATCACTTAGTGGAACTTCAATTTCTTGAATTTTATCTAGCGACTTCGCATATACCAAAATATATTCGTGCAAAGTCACGAGATACTTTTCTTTGGCACCGCCTCCATAACGTTTTTTCCAAACCATGCAGTCAACAAAATTCTCTTCTCCGAAAAATTCATCACAAATCTTTCGAGTACTTGCTATTTCGCTGTCATCCAAACTTATGAAAATGAGTCCATCCTCCCGCAACAAATTCCGAGCCAACTTCAACCTCGGATACACCATATTCAACCAGTCCGTATGAAACCGCCCACTGGCATCGGTATTGCTGCTGATCCTGGCCCCACCTTCGGTTTGTCCGGTTAACTCCAGATAATTCTTGATGTTGTCCTGAAAATTATCTGGATAAACAAAATCCTTGCCGGTGTTATACGGCGGGTCGATATAAATTAGTTTCACCTTGCCTGCGTAACTCTTTTGCAAGAGCTTGAGCACTTCCAGGTTGTCACCTTCAATCATCAAATTCTGCGTGGTGTCCCAGTCCACACTTTCATCCGGGCAGGGCCGCAGCGTGCCGGTGCTGGGCGTGAGCGCCAGTTGGCGGGCACGGCGCTTGCCGTGCCAGTTCAGGCCGTATTTTTCGTCCGCATCGGTGGCGGTTTTGTCGCCGACCAGGGCTTTGAGCACGTCCACGTTCACGGCCACGCCGTTGGCACTCTCGGTCAACAGTTCAGGAAACAGTTTTTTAAGCTGCTCGATATTGGCGCGGACCAAATCGGCAGATTGCGCCTCGGGGCTGTTGGCTTCGATCTTTTGCATGGCTTCAAATTTCCGTTTGTTTTCTTGATGTGTTTAGTTTGACAACTGGCTACGCGCTTGCGTGAGCTGGGCTTGCACCCGCTGCAAGGCCAGGTTCAATTCCACCTGCTGCGCGAGCTGTCTGGCTTTGGCGGCTTGGCTGCGCAGGCTGGTGGCATCTGCCGCCAGACGCTCTATTGTTTGTAGCTGCTCACGCTTGTCTAATATGGGCTGTAGGCCAATTACATGCTTGAAAGTGCCGGTGTAGCGTGCCACTTGCAGGGCAAGCAGGCAGGCCATCCAGCCCAGGTACACGTCCATCAGATTGGCTCGTGGCTGATGGCGCAAGTCTATGGCTTGCAGGAAGGTTGCGAGGATCGGCTGCGCCGTGGCGGCAGGGTCTGCCGACACGGCCACCGGAGCCTCTGACGCATTCACATCCAGCGCCGTGGTCATCACATCGCCGTCCAGCACCACCTTGCCCGCCTCGTTTTGCGCCCAGCGTTTGTGCGCCAGGGACACAGACAGCCCTTGGGGCGCGTCCAACAACAGCAGCACGGGGTACGGCACTGCCCGGTGCACCAGCTCGGCCAGGCGGGCCAGGTTGGCTTGCGTCATGGGCTCACCGCGCAGGGTGAGGCAGAGGACAGCAATTTCAAGGTATTCGCGCACATCGTCTGAGTAGGCGGGCACACCCATGGTGTTGGGCTTGAGGGCGGCCAGCCACTGGATTCCTTCAATGCGGTCATTGATCAGGCGTTTGTCTGCCGCTGTGGGCGCGCCGTTTTCAACCAGCAACTTTTTGGGCACACGCTGGTTGACTCGGCTACCCACTGGCAAGCCAAGCGCGGCCACAAAGTCATCCACCGTCATGCAGCGTCCTGCGCCAAGATGACCATGAAGGCCACCACCTCAAAGTCGTCGCTGCCCGCAAATTCGCCCGGTATGGCGTGTGTGCCGCCAGGTGAAAACAGGCTGGCTAGCGCACGCTCTTCGTTTTTGCCAGCCACTGAGCCAATGGCTGCGACCAGCAGTTTTTGAGCGTGGCGCATGTCCTCACCTTGTCGCGTTATCCCGTCAAAGCGGGCACACGCGCCGTCGTCGGTCAACTCACGGCCTAGGGCAAGGCGCTTGAGCCGGTCCAAAATACGTTTGGCCTGGAGGTAGGGCAGCAGCACGGTGCCATCGTCGCCCACATGTACCAGGTAATGGGGTGCCAGTGGATAGTCTGCCCCCATGCCCGAACCTGTACTTTTAGCGGTCAAGTCGCCTTCTGCCCGCAGACAAAAAATGACACCGGGCGCAATGTCGGCATCAATGCTGGTGGTGACGGCATAGGCCCCCATCGGCAGGCCTTCCAGCTTGCCGGGGTGTGCCTTGAGGTATTGGGCCAGGTCGATGCGAAAGTCGGTCAGGGTCAAGTCGGTGATGGACACGCCGCTGGACAGGTCTTCCATGTCGATCACGGTGTCCTGGAGCTTGAGCAACTGCTTGCGGCGGTACTCCAGGTCGTTCATGGGGTTGCCGGACTGCTGCTCGATCAGGTTTTCTTCACCCGTGGCAGACACGTCCAGCAGCACCATGCGGCCACTGACGCGCTGCTCCAGGCCAAT
>JALNWC010000311.1 GCA_023231075.1 Rhodoferax sp. | reverse complement strand
GAGTTTCATCAGCGTTTGGCTGCCCATCAAAAAGAGCCTGCCAGCAGTGTTCCCTGGGACGAGGTCCGAACGCAGCTTTTCAAGGCCCCTCGCTGATGCGTCTGGTGTGGTACGAAGATCGAGTCCTTGGTCTTTCCAGCTTCAACCCCCTGATAGGTATTTTGATGAAAACAATTGGTCTCAAGTCCCTGCGTGTCGGCTGTCATTGCGAGCCCGCCGAAGGGTTCGCAATGACGACGTTTTTTCGTATTAACCTGAGCCTGCCGTGAGTATTCAAACCGACGACTTTGCCGCGGCACCGCCCAAACGGGTGGTGTCCAACGCGCCCGCCTCGCCCAACGAGGAGGCGATCGAGCGCGCGCTGCGGCCCAAGCTGATGCAAGAGTACGTGGGCCAGGCCAAGGCGCGCGAACAGCTTGAGATTTTCATCAGCGCCGCCAAGATGCGCGACGAGGCGCTTGACCATGTGCTGTTGTTCGGCCCGCCGGGTCTGGGCAAAACCACCTTGAGCCACATCATTGCGCACGAGCTGGGTGTGAACCTGCGCCAGACCAGCGGCCCGGTGCTGGAAAAACCCAAGGACCTGGCCGCGTTGCTGACCAACCTGGAAAAAAACGATGTGCTGTTCATCGACGAAATCCACCGCCTGAGTCCGGTGGTCGAGGAAATTTTGTACCCGGCGCTGGAAGACTACAAGATCGACATCATGATCGGCGAGGGCCCGGCGGCGCGCTCCATCAAGCTCGACCTGCAGCCCTTCACCCTGGTCGGCGCCACCACCCGCGCCGGCATGCTGACCAACCCGCTGCGCGACCGCTTCGGCATTGTGGCGCGGCTGGAGTTTTACACCCCCGAGGAACTGGCGCGCATCGTCACGCGCAGCGCCGGGCTGCTCAAGGTGCCCACCGATGAAGGCGGCGGGTTTGAGATCGCCCGGCGCTCACGCGGCACGCCGCGCATTGCCAACCGCTTGCTGCGCCGGGTGCGCGACTACGCCGACGTGAAAGGTGTGGGCGAGATCACGCTCGACATCGCCAACCGCGCGCTGGCCATGCTCGACGTCGACCCGCAGGGCTTCGATTTGATGGACCGCAAGTTGCTGGAGGCCGTGATCCACCGCTTCGACGGCGGCCCGGTCGGGCTGGACAACATTGCCGCGAGTATTGGCGAGGAGCGCGAAACCATCGAGGACGTGATCGAACCCTACCTGATCCAGCAAGGTTATTTGCAGCGCACCCCGCGCGGCCGCATTGCCACGCTGGCCGCCTACCGCCACCTGGGCGTGACGCCGCCGACGGATCAGGCGGGCGGGGGGCTGTTTGGGGAGTGATCGTTGGGCTTCATGCCCTGAAGGGACCGTCCTGTGAAATACACCGCCAACAGCCGCGCTTTTGCCCACATCGCCGCTTTCCACCCCGAGCTGACCGCCTTGCGGCGCGACCTGCACGCGCATCCGGAGCTGGGTTTTGAAGAGGTGTACACCGCCCATCGGGTGCAGCAGGCGCTCAAAGTCTGTGGCGTGGACGCGATCCATACCGGCATCGGCAAGACCGGTGTCGTGGCCGTGATCCAGGGCCAGCGCAACAGCAGCGGAAAAATGATCGGCCTGCGTGCCGACATGGACGCGCTGCCCATGACCGAGCGCAACGACTTCGCCTGGAAGTCTGGCAAGCCCGGCCTGATGCACGGCTGCGGCCACGACGGCCACACCGCGATGCTGGTGGGTGCGGCGCGCTACCTGGCCGAGACGCGCAACTTCGACGGTACCGCCGTGCTGATTTTTCAGCCCGGTGAAGAAGGCTACGCCGGTGCCCAGGCCATGATCGACGACGGCCTGTTCGAGCGCTTTCCGGTGCAGTCGGTGTTTGGCATGCACAACTGGCCGGCCATGCGCCCGGGCACCATCGGGCTCAACACCGGTCCGATGATGGCCGCGGCAGACCGCATCACGATCGAGATCACCGGCAAGGGCGGCCACGGCGCGCATCCCTACCAGACCGTGGACCCGGTGCTGGTGGCCGGGCACCTCATCACCGCCGTGCAAAGCATTGTGTCGCGCAACGTCAAGCCGGTGGACAGCGCCGTCATCAGCCTGTGCGCCATGCAGGCGGGCGACCTGAATGCCATGAGCGTGGTGGCGGGCAGCGCGACGCTGGTCGGCACCGTGCGTACTTTCAAGCCTGACGTGCAGGCGCTGATCGAGCGCCGCCTCAACGAGTTGTGCAGCGCGGTGGCGCAGGCGTTTGGCGCCAGTGCCGTGGTGACCTACCAGCGCATGTACCCGGCCACCGTCAACAGCGCTGCCGAGGCCCGCTTTGCCGGCGACGTGGCGCAAAGCCTGGTGGGGGCCGCCAACGTGGTGCGCGACCTGGAGCCGAGCATGGGCGCCGAAGACTTTTCCTTCATGCTGCGCGTCAAGCCCGGCGCCTACCTGCGACTCGGCCAGGGCACTGCGAACGGCCTGGGCAGTTGCCACCTGCACAACAACCGCTACGACTTCAACGACGAGGTGCTGCCCTTGGGCGCCGCGCTGCACGCCAGTTTGGCGGAGCAGGCGATGCCGCTTACGGGCTAGCGGCGAACTTGCGCCAACCAAGCACCTCACAGTCCTGATTGGCTTGCAGGGTTGTCGTGCCGGACTTGATCCGGCACCTATGGAAGTCCAAAGGCATGGATTGCGGGTCAAGCCCGCAATGACTGTCCTTTTAATCATCCGGGCCACGCTCTAGCTTACGGCGCCGCCCTGGCGCAGCACCTGCACGGCATTCGCCTCCAGCCCCAGCGCATACAACAATTCATGCCTGCTTTCAGGTCGCAAAGACCTGATACCTTGGGCCTCTTTCTTGACTATATGTATTTCATATGCATAATTGAGCCATGCAATATGAATTTGATCCTGTCAAAGCGGCCAGTAACCTGAAAAAGCACCGCGTCAGCTTCTCAGACGCTGAAGCGGTTTTTTATGACGATAGGGCGCTGACGATGGAAGATCCAGATGCACAAGGCGAACAGCGATTTTTGACCATTGGCCTTGACACATTGGGTCGGGTACTGGTGGTGTGCCACACCGAGCGCGAAGAGCGAACGCGCATCATTTCTGCTCGCAAGGCCGAAAAACCAGAGGTAAAAAACTACTATGCGTAAAGAATACGATTTCAGCACCGCCAAGCGTGGTGCAGTGGCTCAAAGCCCCGGCAAAACCCGCGTCACCATCATGCTTGATGATGATGTGATTGAAGCCTTTCGCAACCGTGGAGACGCATCAGGCCAGGGTTACCAGACGCTGATCAATGCCGCTCTACGTGCCGCCATTGACCCCGACTCCGCACCTGTGACGCTAAAGACCTTGCGCGCTGCGCTTGATGAACGGTTTGCGTTGGCGACCTGACAAGCAGCATTTGTCTTGATCCGCAATCCGTGAATACCGGACCGTGTGGATGCCGGATCAGTCCGGCACGACAAACGCAAGCTCAAGGTCTGTGCGCGGCATTGGGCCAGTGTTGAACTTGCCGACATTGCACTCGTTTTGGTCAAAGCTGTTGCGTGTTGTTGCAAAGACTGCTGTCAGCAGCATTCCTTAAAATGCAACGATGCCAAGTTCGCCCCCATCCCTGCACGCGCAAACCACGGACCCCGGCCGCAACGCCCGGGACGCGCTGGGCGCCACCTGGTCTGGCTACACCACGCTGTGGGTCAACCGCTACCGTCTGCCTTTTGAAGATCTGGGCACCCAGCCCACCCGGACAGGCGCCGACCTGGGCGCCGTGCTGGATTTTTTCTCGTGATCATTTTTCTGATTTTCAACTCCGAGCCTCACCACCATGACTGAACGCATCACCAAGAACGGCCTGCAAATCGCGGCCAACCTGTGCCAATTCATCGACACCCAAGTGCTGCCCGGCACTGGTGTCACGCCCGCCAAATTCTGGAAAGGTTTTGGCGCCATCGTGGCCGACCTGGCCCCTAAAAACATTGCCCTGCTGGCCGAGCGCGACCGCCTGCAAACCGAGCTCGACAGCTGGCACAAGGCCCACCCCGGCCCCGTCACCGCAGGTGATCCTTCCAAGCCCTCCGACATGACCAACTACCGCAGCTTTCTGGAGCGCATCGGCTACCTGGTCGAGTCCCCCAAAAAAGCCCGCATCAGCACCAAAAACGTCGATGCCGAACTGGCCAAGCAGGCCGGCCCGCAATTGGTGGTGCCGATCTTGAACGCGCG
>JALNWC010000310.1 GCA_023231075.1 Rhodoferax sp. | reverse complement strand
AGTGGCTGGCTTTGGGGGCTGACGATTTCTGGTACTCCAGTTGAGAGGAAGCCGCCCAAGCCAGTCGCTGCGCGGGTAAGGCGAACCCACGGTCAAACGTGTTCGGACCCAGAGATTAATTGGAGTCTGACCCCAATTAATTGATCTGAGCCAGAGCCCACGCCACATGTTCACGCACCAAGGGGCTCGGATGTTCAGCTCGAAGCGCGAGTGCTGCCAGCAAGGGCTCAGAGGCATTCGCTTCGGCCGCGCGCAGCGCGTTACCCAGCGCCACCGCACTATTGCGCAGCCAGCGTTCATGGCCAATGCGCCGTATCGGGCTACCTTCGGTGAAACGCAAAAACGCTTCCTCGCTCCAGCCAAACAGTTCAACCAGTTGGCTGCCCGCCAGCCCGGCACGGGCATCGAAATCGGGCAAGGCACTGCGCTTGGCAAACTTGTTCCAGGGGCAAATCAGCTGGCAGTCATCACAACCGTAAATGCGGTTGCCCATCAAGGGCCGCAATTCCAGCGGGATCGGCCCGGCGTGCTCGATCGTCAGGTAGGAAATGCAGCGCCGCGCATCGAGCCGGTACGGGGCGGTGATGGCCCGGGTCGGGCAGATGTCGATGCAGGCGCTGCAGCTGCCGCAGTGAGCGACCACAGGATCAGTCACCGGCAAGGCCATGTCGACAAAAATTTCACCCAGAAAAAACATCGACCCGGCCTCGCGACTCAGCAGCAGCGTGTGCTTGCCGCGCCAGCCCAGGCCGCTCGAACTGGCCAGCTCGGCTTCCAGCACCGGCGCCGAGTCGGTGAACACCCGGTAACCCAGCGGCCCCAGCGCCCCGGCGATCTGGTCGCTCAATTTTTGCAAACGGTTGCGCATCACCTTGTGGTAGTCGCGGCCACGGGCATAGACCGACACAATCGCTTCCGAGGGGCGCTTCAGCCGGTCCAACTCCAGCGCCTGCCAGTCTTCGGGGGTATCGGCAGGCAAATAATCCATGCGCGCGGTGATCACGCGCAGGGTGCCAGGCACCAGTTCGGCCGGGCGCGCGCGCTTGAGGCCATGCGCCGCCATGTAGTGCATGTCGCCGTGGCAACCGGCCGCCAGCCACGCCGATAATCCGGGTTCTGCGGCGGTTAAATCGACACCGGCCACGCCGATTTGTGAAAATCCCAACGCCCGCCCCCATTCCTGAATTTTGGAGAGCCATTGACTGCCGTCGAGTTGCTGCATGGTGTTGATCACCTGCCGATTGTAAAAACCCTGCTTCTGTGTGATGAAGCGGCCACCGGGCGCTTTGCGCGCGCGCTGGCGGCGCTGCCCGGCTTGCGCCTGGCCTACATCGAACTGCAGGGCGATCTCGGCGCGGGCAAGACCACGCTGGTGCGGCATCTGCTGCGGGCATTGGGGGTGAAGGGGCGCATCAAAAGCCCCACCTACGCTGTAGTGGAACCCTATGAACTGCCTGGTCTCAACGTCTGGCACTTTGACTTTTACCGCTTCAGCGACCCGCGCGAATGGCTTGATGCCGGTTTTCGCGACATCTTTGCCAGCCCGGGCCTGAAACTGGCCGAATGGCCGGAAAACACCGCGGGCTGCACTCCGCTGGCCGACCTGGTCATTCAACTCGAGGTGCAGGATGACGAAACGCGCCAGGCGACCCTGACAGCGCAAACCGACCTGGGGGCCGGCCTGCTGCGCCAGCTCGAAGCGTCAGCGCCCAGTGAGGCCAAGCCATGAAACGCCGCCACCTGTTGCAGTCGGGCACCCTGGTTTTGTTGCTGGGCGCACAGCATTTGGCGCGCGGTGCCAGTATCGTGGCCGTGCGGGTCTGGCCGGCGCCCGACTACTCGCGCGTCACCATCGAATCTGACGCGCGCCTGAGCTTCAAGCAGAGCTTTGTGCCCAATCCGCCGCGCCTGGCGGTCGATGTGCAGGGCATTGATCTGAATCCGGCGCTCAGGGAACTGGTGGCCAAGGTGAGCGCCAACGACCCGACCATTTCCGGCATTCGCGTCGGCCAGTTCGGCCCGGGCGTGGTGCGGCTGGTCCTTGACCTCAAGCAGGCCATTGCGCCGCAGGTGTTCAGCCTGACGCCGGTCGCGGCCTACCAGCACCGCTTGGTATTTGATTTGTACCCGACACAGGTGGCGGATCCGCTGGAGGCCCTGATTGCCGAACGCCTTCAGGAGAGTGCCAGCGCACACATCGCCACACCACCATCGGCGGACCCGTTGGGCGAATTGATTGCGCAACGCGACCCGGCGGCAAAGCGCTCGGTGGCAAGCTCGGACGCAGCCAGCGCAGGCGCCCGTGACGCCGAGACGGCAGACGCCATCGCGGCTTACGCCATCCCGGACGGCGCAGGTGGCAAAAATGCAATCAAGAGGCAGCCACCGCAAAGCATGCGCGCGCCGACCCCAAGCGCCACCGACCGGCTGATCATCATTGCGCTTGACCCCGGCCACGGCGGTGAAGACCCGGGCGCCATCGGCCCGGCAGGTACCTATGAAAAAGACGTGGTGCTGCGCCTGGCCCACCGCCTGCGCGAGCGCATCAACGCCGCATCGAGCAATGGCAACCCGATGCGGGCTTTTTTAACGCGTGATGCCGACTTCTTTGTGCCGCTGCACGTCCGCGTCGACAAGGCGCGCCGGGTGCAGGCCGACCTCTTCATCAGCCTGCACGCCGATGCCTTTTTTACCCCGCGCCCGCAAGGCGCCAGCGTGTTTGCCTTGAGCCAGGACGGCGCCTCCAGCAGCGCCGCGCGCTGGATGGCGGCCAAGGAAAACAAGGCCGACATGGTGGGCGGCCTCAACGTGCGCGCCCGCGATGCCCAGGTCAAGCGCGCCCTGCTCGACATGAGCACCGCGGCCCAGATCAAGGACAGCCTGCAACTGGGCGGCGCCATGCTCAAGGAAATTGGCCGGGTCGGCAAACTGCACAAGCCGCGGGTTGAACAGGCCGGTTTTGCCGTGCTGAAGGCGCCCGACATCCCCAGCGTGCTGGTCGAAGCGGCGTTCATCAGCAACCCCGACGAAGAGGCCAAACTCAACAGCGATGCCTACCAGGACCAACTGGCCGATGCCCTGATGCGCGGCATCGAGGCCTATTTTTCAAAAAATCCGCCGCTGGCGCGCAACCGAACTACCTAAGCGGTTTATTGCGCGCCTTCCAGGCCCCAAACATCACGATCAGACCCGGCACCAGAATCATCGCCCAGATGATCTTGTCCAGATTCACTTTGACCCAGGGAATGCTGCCCAAAAAGTAGCCCGCCGTGCAGATGCCCAGCACCCACAGCAGGGCGCCCACCACGTTGAACAGGGTGAACTTGACGCGGCTCATGGCCGCAACGCCCGCCACGAAGGGCGCAAAGGTGCGCAGGAACGGCATGAAGCGCGCCAGAATGATGGTGATGCCGCCATAACGCTCGTAAAAGTTGTGCGTGCGGTCGAACGCCGCCTTGTTGAACAGGCGCGAGTTTTCCCACTTGAACACTTTGGGCCCGAAATAGCGTCCGATGGAAAAATTGCACTGGTCTCCCAAAATGGCGGCCATCAAAAGCACCGAAACCGCCACGGGGTAACTCATGAGCCCCGCGCCGCATAAGGCCCCCACCACAAACAGCAGCGAGTCACCCGGCAAAAACGGCATCACAACCAGGCCGGTCTCGACAAAAATGATCAAAAACAGCAGCGCATAGACCCACACGCCATAGCTTTGCACGAAGGCTTCCAGGTGTTTGTCAACATGGAGGATGAAGTCAAGAAGAAAAGAGATGATTTCCATGCGGCTGGATTATCCTCGGCAAGCGAGCATCGAATAATGAACAAAACATTACAAGGTTTGCAGCGCGATTGATTCAAATCAAACAAGCCACAGGCTAAAACCTAGGGTTTACCCCAATCCTGATTTCAGTAGGGCCTTCTTTGAAGGAGTTGACTGTGGACATTTTTCTGCAACTGATCGTGATTCTGGTTTGCCTGTTTTACGGCGCCAGGAAAGGTGGTGTGGCGCTGGGGCTGCCGGGTGGTATCGGCCTTGTCATCATGGTGTTTGTCTTTGGCCTCAAACCCGGCAAGCCACCGGTCAATGTGATGCTGACCATCATCGCCGTGGTGGCAACCTCGGCCACGCTGCAGGCCTCAGGCGGCCTGAAAGTGATGCTCAAGGGCGCCGAAAAATTGCTGCGCCGCAACCCCAAGGTACATCTCGATCCTGGCGCCGTT
>JALNWC010000309.1 GCA_023231075.1 Rhodoferax sp. | reverse complement strand
AACGTACCATCCTCCGGTGCCGATCTATGCGACGAAAGACGACAAAGTGCTCGTTCAGGAGCCTTGGCCCTTTCGGGCGCGCCTGATTCCACCGTTGTGGAGCTAAAGGGATACCCCGTATAAATTCACAGTATTGAGGTCGCCATGGTAAATCCTCATATAAATCAACAACTTAGGATGAAATTATAACATGGGATCGCTTAAGTTCGGTGCATTGGCTTTGTGACCCAATGTGATTGTTTTCCCCTGTGGGCCGCATCAAGGGTACGCTTCGCCGGGCTGTCGCCCGCCCTTGACCCGACCCACAGGGCATATTTCATGCCTGCTTTTCCCCCGCCACCAGATTTACGCGGAAACTGACAGCCATCGACACTTTTTTCAACTCCGCATTTGTAGTCACTAAATTCTGGTAGAGCATGTTCGCCGGAAAGCGGTAAAATGCATGAAATTTCAATGAAAAACTAACCATGCCTGCCACCGTTGCGAATTCTGCAGAGTCCCTCCGCGGCGCCGCTGCGCACCTTGCGGACGAACTGCAAGCCGGCCGCGTCTATCGGCGGGAGGATCTCGCATGCCTGTCCACCGCGGTGGACAGGCATCTGCGCGAACTGGTGGCTACCGGAAAGCTGAAAAAGCTCGCCCAGGGGCTGTACCACGCGCCGAAACAGTCCAGTTTCGGTCCACTGCCGCCTGCCGATGAACAAGTGGTAGGCGGTTTTCTGCGCGACAAGGACTTCCTGGTGTTCTCCCCATCCGCCTACAACGCCGTGGGCCTGGGCACCACCCAGCTCTACAACCGCACGCTGGTCTACAACCACAAGCGCCACGGCGTCTTCCTGCTCGGCAACCGGCAGTTCGATTTCCGCATGAAGCCGCGTTTCCCCAAGAAGCTGACGCTCGAGTTTTTGTACGTTGACCTGCTGAACAACCTGGACGAGTTGGCCGAGGACCGCGATGCGGTCTTGCGCCAGGCGCGCAGCAAGCTGCCTTCGTTCGATTCGACCCGTCTGCAGCGTGTCGCTGACAGCTTTGGCAGCGTGGCGACGCGCAAGCGCTTGCGGGAGTGGGTAGGTGCCTGACTTCCTGCACGCACGGCGGGACTTCGACCAGTTGCTGGCGCTCGTCGCCGACGAGCGCGGACTCGACCCCATGCTGGTCGAGAAGGACTACTGGATCATGCATTGCCTGTGGGGGCTGCAGGCCCAGGGCTTTCAGTTCGAGCTGAAGGGAGGCACGTCCTTGTCGAAGGGTTTCGGCGTTATCCACCGCTTCTCCGAGGACATCGACATCCGCATCGAGCCGCCCGACGGCATGGATGTGAAGACGGGCCGCAACCAGGACAAGCCGGCGCACGTCGCTTCGCGCCGCGCTTACTACGACGAGCTGGCGGCACGCATCCGCATCTCAGGCATGGACAGCGTGGAGCGCGACACGCAGTTCGACGACGACAAGATGCGCAGTGCCGGCATCCGACTGACCTATACGCCACGTGCCGCGGCATTGGCTGGGATCAAGGATGGCATTCTGTTGGAACTGGGTTTTGATGACACGGCGCCCAATAGGCCAATGACCATCTCCTCTTGGGCCCTGGATGTCGCCCGAGACCGAGGCGTCGATGTGCTGGACAACCGGGCAGTAGCCGTACCCTGCTATGCGCCGACCCATACCTTCGTCGAGAAGCTTCAGACGATCTCCACCAAGTACCGCCGCTTGGGCGAGGCGCAGGCGTTCCCCGGCAACTTCCTGCGGCATTACTACGACGTGTACTGCCTTCTGGGTCTGGATGAGGTGCTGGCCTTCATGCGAGAGCCCGCCTACCAGGAGCGTAAGGCGCAGCGCTTTCGGAGCGGTGACGAGCAGGTGATCGCCCGAAACCCGGCTTTTGTCCTTGCAGACTCTGCACAACGTGAACGCTTCGCACGGGAGTACCGCAAGACGCAAGCGCTGTACTACCAAGGCCAGCCGGATTTCGATGCGCTGGTGGCCCGGATTCATCAATACATCGACGCAATGTGAGGAGACGCATGCTGGATCGGTATCACACGACATCCATCGGACCCGACGAAGAGGCGCTGAGCGCCGCCTTCCTGAAATGCGGCGACCTGATGAAGGCGCGCGGATGCACCGTCATGGGCTTGGCCGTTCACACCAAGAACAATCTCGATGGTGTCGTTCGCAGTGTCTTTGGCGAGGATGTCGTGCGCGTGCTCGACCGGGACAACAGGTTCGACCTCAAGGGCATCGTGATCCAGTTGATCACGGAAAAGATACAGATTCGCAGGCTTGAAGGCCCGGTTCTGGCGGCTTTCATCGATCCGAAGAAGATGGACAAGATCGTCGCCAGCAGTGGGGTGACGGATATCGTGTTTGTGCCATGGGCGACTGAAGAGCATGCCGGATATCTGAAGACGTATTCTGATTCGAGGGAGATTTTTCGGTCTCCCAGGTTCGACGCCCTGCTGGCTGAAAGCAGGTCACACTGATCGATGGCTGTTTACGGTGGCATTCTTCGATCGGCTGCTGAAAATGCATGGAGTCCTTTGATTTGGCGTGATGAGCATGAACAATGAGCGCTACGAGCGGAGCCGCTTCATGGAGTGGTGCCTTGAGCATCCCGGTCCATATACCCTCAGTGAGGAAATTGAACTCCGCAAGGAGGCAATGGCGGTAATCGTTGAGTCCGTCAAAGCCGGGGATATCACCAGCCTGGACGGTGCAGAGTCGCCGCTCTCTGAGCGCATTCGCGCTCAGCATCGAGCGACAGACTTTGAAATGAACAGCAATTGGGTTGGATCGTCGCAGGACTGGATTTGCCCGTGCTGTGGCCGTTCCAAGTTTCAGGTGTCCAGGGTGGGGAAGAAGGGGCAGATTCTGGTAAAACTAGTGATCCACCACGATCACATGGGCGAAGCCATGAAGGAAGCGTTTCACAGTGCCTTTGAAGCTGCGGGCACACGCGTGGAACAGATCGATGGATGGCGACTGGTGGAGCGCATGGGTGATGCTTTTGCTGCGCATGCTGAAGTCCTCGTATGCGAGGACTGCAATAAC
Source organism: Rhodoferax sp. (assembly GCA_023231075.1). GTDB lineage: Bacteria > Pseudomonadota > Gammaproteobacteria > Burkholderiales > Burkholderiaceae_C > Rhodoferax. Next base: position 1,174 of record JALNWC010000309.1, on the reverse strand, counting down.
GCTGACACTGAAGCGAAGAAGCTGACTGGATCACCACCTTACTTTTCTTTCACTGTTGGGCAGATCAGACGTCTTATCCATTCCGCCGATCATCGTCCGCATCTAGTTGAACCAGTGCGAGCGCAGGAAGTGTGGGCCGAAGCGGAGCCTGCCTACAAACTTCGCATGCGGCTTATCCGTGCCGTGGCTCAAGCTGCCGCAACTGATGCTCATTGGTACGAGCCTCATGCGAGGACAGTTGAGCCCATTCCCGTTTTGGGCTTCGCTCGACGATCCGTTGAGTCGGAGATCACCCGGTGGGCATACGCCGAGCCGTTGCTGAGGACGTTGGGCGCCAACACGAAGGTTTCGGCTCCGAATTTGGCGCGTTGGCGTCAGGTCGCCCAGAAGCCAGGAAAGCAACCTCCGGAGAATTACCTCGCGATGTTGCGGACCGAGGAGTCGTATGGCCGATCATGGGAGGTTTTGCCGGAGGATTGGTGCTGCCCGGTCTGCCACCGCAGTAAATACGATTTGGTGTATGTGGGAGGGCAGGGCAAGATTATTTTTGCAATGAGGCTCGTCACGGCGCGTGGCGCTTGGGCGCAACTGACGCATATCTGCAACCACTGCGAATCGACGCTTATGAGCCTGAAGTGGGAGGCCACTGAACGCGCCGGTAAAACGTCGAAAAATAGCCATAGCTTTGTCGGACCGATGGAACTTGGAAAGATCCTCACAGCCCGGCCCCATTCTCCGCATTTGATTCGGGCGAAGGAGGCGCAGGAACTGGTTGCGCTTGTCGTTCAGCGAATTTCTGAAGGGGTTTGAACGCGACACGACAAATAGGGATCAGCATCCGTCATGGATTTCGTAGGCAAGTAGTTCTCCGCGAAATCTGGGGAACTGCTGCAAGAGGGTGGGGCGACAAGCTGCGCAAGGATGCCGAGGTCAAACCTAGAGCCCGAGTAGCGCCTTAGCCATTCCATGTCCCGAGGCGTATTGCATTCCGAAGGCAGCGAACTCCGCTGCCAAACTGGGCTGCAGCTGTGATCGCGACGTTGGCGTGCCGTAGTCGTTCGTGTTCGAGGACAAGAACACCACGGTGGTGGTCAGGCCGTTCTGACGAAGTTCGGCGACCGTTTCGAAGTAAGTCTCTAGCACTACACAGTCCTGCAGGGAGTCCTTACCCTTT
>JALNWC010000308.1 GCA_023231075.1 Rhodoferax sp. | reverse complement strand
TTCGCTGGCTACTCGTCCGAGGACCTTGTCGGTCGCGTCAATCACAAACCACTCGTGCACGACCTCAGCGGGTTTTGCGCTGAAAGTTGACATGAGATTTCTCTTTATAAAAGAAGGGTTTGGCGGGCTCTTTTCTACGGTCGGCGTTCCTCTGACGGGAATCTCTTAGGTAGGGGTTCACTCGGCACACGGTCCGTTGGGACACCATTGGAACGTGTTTGAGATACTTCACCGCGGAGCCACAAAAGCGCTGCGAAGCCGGGCATTATACAAATATATGGGCACTGCGGTTAACATCGTCGCCATGTTCAGTTATCGCCACGCCTTTCATGCCGGCAACCATGCCGACGTTCTCAAGCACACCACGCTGCTGGCCATGCTGCGCCACATGGCACTCAAGGACACGGCCTTTACCGTGTTTGACACCCACGCCGGGGCCGGTTTGTACCGCCTCGATGGCGACTACGCCAGCACCAGCGGCGAAGCCGGTGAGGGTTATTTGCGCCTGATCGAGAAGCTCGCCAGCATCACGCCCACACCCGCGCTGCAAGACTACCTCGACCTGGTGGCCAGTTTCAACACACCGGGCAGCCACAAGGTGTACCCCGGTTCGCCCTTCATCATCCAGCGCCTGCTGCGCGAGCGCGACAAGCTCAAGCTGTTTGAAATCCACCCCACCGATACCAAAACCCTGTCCTCCAACATTGCCCAGCTCGACGTGGGGCGGCAGGTGGCCGTGTTGCGCGAGGATGGCTTTGAAGGCATCAAGAAATTCCTGCCGCCACCGTCACGCCGCGCCCTGGTGCTGTGCGACCCGAGCTATGAAATCAAGAACGACTACAACCGCGTGGTCGACATGGTGGCCGATGCGCTGGTCCGGTTCCCGACCGGCACCTATGCCATCTGGTACCCGATCATCCCGCGTCCGGAAGCGCACCAGCTGCCACGCAAGCTCAGGACCCTGGCGAATAAGGCAGGCAAGCCCTGGCTCAACGCCACACTCACGGTCAAGTCCAGCAAGCTGCTCACCAACGAGGCGGGCGACGTCATCCGCCCGGGCCTGCCCGCCAGCGGCATGTTTGTCATCAACCCGCCGCACACCTTGAAAAGCGCCTTGAAGGACACGTTGAAGCAGGTGGCGCAGGTGCTGGCGCAAGACCAGAACAATGCGTTTGAAGTGGAGTCTGGCAGTTAAGCAAGCTACCGGTTCAACACCGCGCTTAACGCCACTCCGGTGTGTGTGGCCAAGACCACCACCGCTTCGGGCGAGCCCGCCGCCACCACACGGCCACCGGCGTTGCCGCCCTCGGGCCCCAGATCCAGCACCCAGTCGGCCTCGGCAATCACGTCCAGATCGTGCTCGATCACCACCACGCTGTGACCGCCATCCACCAGACGGTGCAGCACCTTGATGAGCTTTTCCACATCGGCCATGTGCAAGCCCACCGTGGGCTCGTCGAGCACATAGAGCGTGTGCGGTGCCTTCTGGCCGCGCCGGGTGATGTCGTCGCGCACCTTGCTCAATTCAGTCACCAGCTTGATGCGCTGCGCCTCGCCGCCACTCAAGGTGGGTGAGGGCTGGCCCAGGGTCAGGTAGCCCAGACCCACGTCCTTGAGCAGTTGCAGCGGATGGGAAATCACCGGCATGGCGGCAAAAAAGTCCACCGCTTCATCCACTTCCATTTGCAGCACATCGCCGATATTTTTGCCGCGCCAGGTCACCGCCTGGGTCTCGGGGTTGAAGCGCGCACCCTTGCAGGTTTCGCACAGCACCTTCACATCGGGCAGGAAACTCATGGCGATGGTACGGATGCCCTGGCCTTCACAACCCGGGCAACGGCCCTCGCCGGTGTTGAAGCTGAAGCGATTGGCGGCGTAGCCACGCGCCTTGGCTTCCAGCGTGTCGGCAAAGAGCTTGCGGATGGTGTCCCAGAAACCGATGTAGGTGGCGGGGCAGGAGCGCGGTGTTTTGCCAATGGGGGTTTGGTCGACTTCCAGCACGCGGTCCACCGTCTCAAAGCCGGTCACCTCCTCGCAGCCGACCCAGGCCATGGTTTCGCCCGCGGCCAGTGCATCACGACCGGCCTTGGTGCCGCGCTTTTGCACGGCGGCATGCACGTTGGCCAGCAAGACGTCACGCGCCAGCGTGGATTTGCCCGAGCCACTGACGCCGGTGACGGCGACCAGGCGGCTCAAGGGAACGCGGGCGGTGACGTTTTGCAGGTTGTGCAGGGTGGCGCCTGTCACGGTGATCCAGCGCTGCGCTTCGTTGGCCGTGAAATTGGGGTCAGAGCCCAATTTCGATGCCGCCTTTTGCTTCTTCAAGGGCTGTTGGGCGAAATTGGGATCCGACCCCAAATTCACTGCAGCGCTGGCCAAGGAAACCCCGGATAGATGGATTGCCGCGTCGCTCGCGCCCCTATCCGTGAACAGCCCCGCGCGTGGCAGGACCATCCGTCGCGGCTTTAATGGATGCTGCATCGCGTGCAGCAAATAGCGGCCGGTTTGTGAGTCTTGAGCCGCTTGAATGTCCGCCACCCCGCCTTCGGCCACCAACCGCCCGCCGCGCTTGCCGGCGCTGGGGCCAATGTCGATGATGTGGTCGGCGTGGCGAATGGTGTCGACGTCGTGTTCCACCACCACCAGCGTGTTGCCCTGGTCGCTCAGGGTCTGCAAAGCGCCCAGCAGGATCTGGTTGTCGCGCGCGTGCAGGCCGATGGTCGGCTCGTCCAGCACATAACACACACCCTGCAAATTGCTGCCCAGCTGCGCCGCCAGCCGGATGCGCTGGGCCTCGCCGCCGCTCAAGGTCGGCGCGCCCCGGTCCAGCGTCAGGTAGCCCAGGCCCACCTGCTCCAGAAATTCGAGACGTCCCTTGATCTCGGGGATCAGGTCGCGCGCAATGTCACGCTCGCGCCCGCTCAGGCGGCCCAGCGTTTGCATGGTTTCGACCCAGGCGCGCAGGTCGGTCACGCTCAGGCGTGCCAGTTCGGTGATGGCCACGGCGTCATGGGATCGCTGTGCGGCACTCATCATCGCGAGCGCAGCGTGGCGATCCATCTCGCCCAGCGGCATGGATTGCCGCGCTTTAGCCTGTCCTGAGTTCATCGAAGGGCTTTCCATGAGCGGGCTGTCGCTGCGGGCTGAGACCCGCAATCCAGGACTTCGTGGATGCCGGATCGAGTCCGGGATGACAACTTCAGGTTCATGGCCGGTATGCGGTGTCGAGCCCGATTCGGGCAGGCCCGCGGTGGCGTCACCCGCGCCAAAGCGCACCGCCCGTGCCGTGGCGTTGAGCCGGGTCCCCTGGCAGGTCGGGCACACGGTATCGACCAGGTCTTCCACTTCGGGCTCGGCAAAGGTCTGCTCGCGGCCCTTGTTGTCGTCATCGCGCACCGAGTCGTCAAACACCTTGCGCTGCTCGCGCGTGAGCTTGACACCGGTGCCCACGCAGTCCGGGCACCAGCCGTGTTTGCTGTTGTAACTGAACAGCCGCGGATCGAGCTCGGCGTAACTGGTGCTGCACACCGGGCAGGCGCGCAGGGTGGAGAACGCACGCAAGCGACCGATGCCCGCCGTGGGCGTGCCCGCCTGCAGGGCCTCGCTCAAACCCGCCAGATCGCTCAGCACATGCACCACACCCTTGCCATGCTGCAAGGCCCGGGCCAGCGCCTCGCGCAACTGCGCTTCGTGCTGCGGCAACACATCAAGACTGAACACCGGCAGCTCGATGGTGTGCTCCTTGAAGCGGTCCAGACGGGGAAAGTTGGTGGTGGGCAAAAAGTTGCCATCGACGCGCAAATGGGTGAAGCCGCGCGGGCGCGCCCAATCGGCCAGCTCGGTGTAAACGCCCTTGCGGTTCATCACCAGCGGCGCCAGCAGGCCGATGTGCTGGCCGCGAAAACTCTTCATCAACTGCGCTGCGATCTTCTCGGGCGTTTGCGGCGCCACCGGCGTGCCGTCATGGATGCAGTGCTGGGTGCCGAGCTTGACGAACAGCAGCCGCAAAAAGTGCCAGACCTCGGTCGTGGTGCCCACCGTCGATTTGCGCCCGCCCCGGCTCAGGCGCTGCTCGATCGCCACCGTGGGCGGGATGCCATACACCGCGTCCACTTCGGGCCGACCCGCCGGCTGCACGATCGAGCGCGCGTAGGCGTTGAGCGACTCCAGGTAACGGCGCTGGCCTTCGTTGAACAAAATGTCGAACGCCAGCGTGGATTTGCCCG
>JALNWC010000307.1 GCA_023231075.1 Rhodoferax sp. | reverse complement strand
CCCATGTTCGCTTTTCCCACTGGCAACTTGACCATGTGCGCACAAATGGCGCACAATAAGCAAGGTAATCATCAGGAGCCCGTCATGCCAACCCTTGCCAAAGACACCCGTTTGCACATCCGCTGCGATCAGGAGATGCGCCGCTTGCTCGACAAAGCCGCTGCTTATGCCCATATGAGCGTGTCCGAATTTGTGCTCCGGAACGCGGTTGAACAAGCTCAGTCGGTGGTGCAGGCGCATGAAGCCATCACCCTGTCTCAGGATGATTTCGCAGCCTTCCTGGACGCACTGGATACACCGGCCCCAGCTAATCCGGCGTTGCAGCGCGCGTTCCAGCGCCACGCCAAGCACGTGCAGTAAATGACTTATTCCATTCGTCCGCTTGACGCCGACGCGCAGACGGCTGATTTCAAGTGTGGCGAGAAAGCGCTCGACGAATACCTGCAGCGCTATGCATCTCAGGACATCAAGCGTGGCGTGGCGCGGGTATTCGTGGCCTCACCTGCCAAACAGCCACAGGTCGTGGCGGGTTTCTACACGCTCAGCGCAGCCAGCGTCGCTGCAGAGACGCTGCCCGAGAAGTGGCGCAAGAAACTACCTCGCTACCCGGTGCCGGTCGCGTTGCTCGGCCGTTTGGCCGTGGGCCAGCAGTCCCATGGACAGGGCCTGGGCTCGATCCTTCTTGTGGATGCGTGCAAGCGCGTTGCTGCCGCCAGTGAAACGCTGGCGGTCGCTGCCATCGTGGTAGATGCCAAATCCCCGAAAGCGGCCGCGTTCTACCAGCACTTCGGTTTTATCGAACTGCCCGGCCAACCCGGCCGCTGGATACTGCCACGCTCACACTTTGCGGGTTTGGCTTAAACAACTTAATGGGGTCTGACCCCTTTTATCCCTTAAGAAAAAAACCCCACCCCTCTTGCGAAGGATGGGGTTTGAAGATTAGCACCTTAAGCGTCAAACCGAAAAGACAGGAAACCGTGGTCAGACTTTTGTTCTCGCGCTCATGTGTGCTTGATTGCAAGACCTGACCCCTTTTTCTTGACCCTAAAATGGCTCCTGTCTTAAAGAGGATTCAGCCATGTCCATCAATGTGAAGCTGTCAGAAACACTGGTCGATCAGGCCCGCCGCTATGCGGTCATCGAGCACCGCTCGGTGCCTAAGCAGATCGAGTACTGGTCGCAGATCGGCAAGATCGCCGAAGAAAATCCAGACCTGCCTTTCTCGATGATCCGTGACATCCTTGTTGCTGATCAGGAAGAGGCTGTCGGTGAGTACCAGTTCGGCTGATGCGGATTCTTGTCACCCCGACGTTCGAGCGGGCCGTCAAGAAGCTGCACCGGCAGCAGAAGGCCGAGCTCGACGCAGCCGTGAAAGCTGTCGCGAACGATGCCGAGATTGGCGAAGCCAAGGTAGGCGACTTGGCGGGCATTCGCGTGTTCAAGTTCAGACTGGCTAACCAGTTGTGCCTGTTGTCCTACCGTGTCATCGACGAGGGAACAATCAAGCTGCTGACCGTTGGTCCTCACGAAAACTTCTACCGTGACCTGAAGCGGCTGGACCACCGAGGCGATGCCTGGCCGCTAACCGGCCGGGTTCGCCCATCCTGCCGGGGAATTCCGGTGGCTGGGTGGGCACTGGCACCTCTGGCAACGACACCTACTGGGGTAGCAGGCTGGCGCTCGGCGCATGCCTCGGTATGAAGAACATCGGAAAGCCGTGCGTTAATAGCGCATGCACGGTTTGATGAGGGAGGGCAGGTAAATTGGATTATGGTCAAGCTACTGAGGCACCGCCAGACGAAAGGGGCGGAAACTGCCAGGCTAAACCTAATGTCTTATGCGCCTGTTCTCTACTCTACCCTTTTCCTTTGCTTGGGTGCTTGATTGCAAGACCTGACCCCTTTTCCGCTACAGAATGGCCGCGCAGGTAGAGTGTGTCTGGCGACAGATCAATATCTTCTGACCACACCACTGTGCCATGCTTGGCATGGGCGCGCAAGAACACACCTGGCTCTTTGAGCTTGGCAAACGCAGGGTATTCAAGATACGGACGCATATCGAAACGGCGCAACTCACCATTCGCAAATTCGACATCAATGAAAAAATCAGGCTTTGCAACAACCTTGATGACATCTGGTGTCATGGTTAGCTCCTTAGCGTAGTGGTTCAATTTTGAAGGGCGTTTCACCAGTGCTGGCCAAGTGCCAGTCAGCCATCAAATCATCCTGATGCAATTCAACCCAGGCTTGCACCAGTTTCATTTGCCGCCTAGGCAAGTCTCCCTCCAGCACCTCGCCATCCGGGATTCTTAAAACCGATTTGAACTCGTTATAGCGAACGTGAATATGTGGGTAGTGGTGCTTATCGGTATCCAGAACATACATGGCGACCAATATCCCGTAAAACATGCTGATGGTAGGCAAGGTGAACCTCCTGAGTGAGTGCAAAGAGTGTACGACACGTTGGGTCTTATGTTTACTAACGTGGGTGTCCTTTATATTGGAAAGTCTATCAGGGTATTAATAAACATGGGTGTCCTTTATATTCTCTCCTCCAAACCGTGGTCAGACTTTTGTTCTTGCGCTCATGGATGCTTGATTGCAAGACCTGACCCCTTTTTCCTTTTTCCTTTTTCCTTTTCTCCTGCCCATAGCCATTCTTCGCCAGCGGTGCGGCTAGCTTTTGAATCTGCGCCGCATCAATCCATTTCTGGGCAAAGGCAATCTCTTCCGGGCAGCACACCTGCAGGCCCTGGCGCTTTTGCAGGGTTGCAGATGAAGCTGGCGGCGTCCAGCAGGCTGTCGTGGGTGCCGGTGTCCAGCCAGGCTTGTCATACACCGGCATGAGCTGCTTGGAGATCGCTTGCGTGACCGGGTAGAGCCGGGTGCCGGAGCCACCGGCCAGGATGATGCCTTTATGGTGAGTCATGTTTGTTCTTCCCTGTTGACCAGATTGCTTAGATTTTGATAGCTTCTTGCGCAAGCTGCGCCATGGCTGGAACGTGTTTACTTTTCAAAAAGACGGCTCAACGCGGCCCGGTAAACCGCGCTGTCTTCGCGTTTGTCCACGGCCATCACCATGACCACGAGCGCATCATCTTCAACGCCATACACCAAGCGGTAGCCTTGTTTGCGCAATTTGATCTTGTAGAACCCTGCCAGTTCGCCGTGCAGTGCAGCACCGGGCATATGGGGGTTGTTCAGCCGCTTCTTCAGCAGTTTGCGCAAGGTTTCTTTAACTGATCCGTCTAGCGCTTGCCACTCGGCCCAAGCGGAGGGCACAAACTTCAAGCGGTAGGTATAAGGACCACTTGGCGCTTCAGATTTGGTCAATGTCCACCTCTATCGCGTGGGCCTTTTCAGCCAAGCGGGCCAGTACCGTTTGGCGTAATTCATGGTCAGAAATTTCTTCCAGCATGGCCTCAAACAACTTTGGCTCCACCATGTAAAACGCTGGCTTGTTGTGGCTCATCACCGCAACCGGATGTTGATCGGCCGCCCTAAGGACAGATGCCGGGTTTTTTTTGAAATCCGAAATGCTGACAGTACGGTCTGTAAACATGATTTGCATAATAAGCTCCAAATAAAACTCTTTAATAAGATTTTTATTTTACGCTCCGATCTGTTCCGTAGTGCTTTCCAACCCACTCCCGATAGGCCCCACTCTGCACATTTGCCACCCACTCCGGGTTGGCCAGGTACCACTGCACGGTCTTGCGGATGCCGGACTTGAAGGTCTCGGCGGGCTTCCCAGCCCAGCTCGTTTTCGAGTTTGCGCGCATCAATGGCATAGCGCCGGTCGTGACCACAGACTGCCTCCAACACGCGGCGGATGGCGCTGCAGTGGTCTTTGACGTAGAGCCAGTCACGCACCTGCATGCCGTCGCCATAGATGGGTAAAGGCTTGCCCGCCAGGGCGTTGACGATCATCAGCGGGATCAGCTTTTCGGGAAAGTGATAAGGCCCGTAGTTGTTGCTGCAGTTGGTGGTGATCACCGGCAGGTGGTCAGACTTTTGTTCTCGCGCTCATGGATGCTTGATTGCAAGACCTGACCCCTTTTTCCTCGCTTTCGAACAGGATCGTTACAAGAATCCCGTAAAACATGCTGATGGTTGGCAAGGCAAGTGCTCCTTATAAATGCAATTGCAAAAATGATTTACGCGGACAGTATACGATACGAATGGACGTTATGTTTACTAACGTGGGTGTCCTTTATATTCGTTTTCGAAAGTG
>JALNWC010000306.1 GCA_023231075.1 Rhodoferax sp. | reverse complement strand
GGCATTTGCGCGCCGTCTTGGCATATTCCGGATTGATGGCATTGTCCGGATTCTGATTGCGCATGATCGTCACCATGCGGCCATGGTGCATGACGTCCACCGACGCCAGATCGGCGCTGATGTTGACCTCCAGAGTCGGGGTCGTGGCCGACGCCGCGGGCGGTGGCTCGCTCTTCATGTCTGGAGACTCGCGCTGACCCGGTGCAAAAGTGCCAGTACTTCCTTGCCAATGGCATGCACTTGCGGTTTGTCAACCAGGCCCAGCACGGCCTCGGGGTCCATGAACGCCACCGTGATGGCGCCATCAGCTTCTTCACGCACCACCACGTTGCACGGCAGCAGCAGGCCGATATCAGGATCGGCCTCGATCGCGCGGTGGGCGAGTGGCGGGTTACACGCGCCGAGTATGCGATACGGCAGGTGTTCTATGTTGAGCTTGGTTTTCAACGTCGCCCTGACATCAATATCGGTGAGCACGCCGAACCCTTCTTTTTTCAGTGCCTCGGTGACCTGCGCAACAGCGGTATCAAACGGTACCTTCAATTGAATGCTGAATCCGTACATAAATCGACTCCTTTAAATGGGTGAAACCATGGCTTGGCTTGGACGGGGCGCTTGGGCAAGCGCCACAATGTCTTTTATAGGCGCAAAGGTTTTCACCGTCTGTGCGACAACGAACACAGTTTTTTGTCGCTTCATTCTTTTGCTTTTTTCAGTCTCAGAAGGCGCGCGTTGATGGCCACAATCACCGTGCTGGCGGCCATCAGGGCCGCACCCAGGGCGGGCGTCAGCAACACGCCCCACGCGTAAAGCGCACCAGCCGCCAGCGGAATGGCGATCACGTTGTAGCCCGTGGCCCAGACCAGGTTCTGAATCATCTTCCGATAGGTGGCGCGGGACAGCTGCACGATGGCCACGACGTCCATCGGGTTGCTGCGCACCAGAACGATATCGGCGGTCTCCACCGCCACGTCGGAACCCGCGCCGATGGCGATGCCCACATCGGCCTGCGCCAGTGCCGGGGCATCGTTCACGCCGTCGCCGGTCATGGCCACCAACACGCCGCGCGCCTGCACTTCTTTCACTTTGGCGGCCTTGTCCTGCGGCAGCACTTCGGCAAAGTATTCATCCAGCCCCACCTGGTCGGAAACCCACTTGGCGGTCGCCTGGTTGTCGCCGGTGAGCATCATGCAGCGGATGTTCAATGCCTTGAGGGCGGCGATGGCCTGCTTCGCCTCGGGTCGCACGATGTCGGCCAGCGCCATCGCGCCTTTCAATTGCCCGTCCACGAGCACAAACACGACCGTTTTGCCCTGGGCTTGCAGCGGCTCGACCCGCGGGTCGGCGAGCTCGATGTTCTGTTCGCGCAAGTAGCCCGGGCTGACCACCTTGATGTCTTTGCCCTCCACCAAGCCTTCGGCTCCTTTGCCGGCGATGCTCTTGAAATTCTCCACCGGCGACTTTTGCGCCGACGATTCGGCGATCGCCTTGGCGATCGGATGCTCAGAGTTCGCGTCCACGGAGGCGGCATATTTGCGCAGCGTTGCTTCGTCGATGTCCGGCGACAGCAGCAAGGTGTCGGTGACGCCGAAGCGGCCCTCGGTGAGTGTGCCGGTCTTGTCAAAAATGACAGCCTGCAGCTTGCGGGCACCTTCAAAAGCGACTCGATTGCGGATCAGCAGGCCGTTTCCCGCGGCCAAGGCCGTGGAGACAGCAACCACCAGCGGCACGGCCAAGCCGAGCGCATGTGGACAGGTGATCACCATCACCGTCACGGCGCGTTCAATGGCGAAGGCCAGTTCCGTGCCCATGAACACCAGCCAGACCAGGAAGGTGAGCGCACCGCTGACCAGCGCAATCAGGGTGAGCCACATGGCGGCGGTGTCGGCCAGGTTCTGGGTCTTTGATTTGCTTTCCTGCGCCTGTTTGACCAGGTCGATCACCTGCGACAGAAACGAATCCTTGCCGGTGCCCTTGACCTCGATGGTCAGCGCGCCCTCGCCGTTGATGGCGCCGCCGATGACCTTGCCACCGCTCGTTTTGCTGACCGGCGTGGACTCCCCGGTGAGCATCGCCTCATTGACCGAGCTCTCGCCATCGACCACGACACCGTCCGCAGGGACTTTCTCGCCCGGCTTGATCAGTACCTTGTCGCCCAGGGCCAATTCGCTCAGTGGCACATCCTGCACGCTGCCGTCGGGCATCAGCTTGTGGGCGTCGGACGGCATGAGCTTGGCCAGCTCCTCGAGCGCCTTCGAGGCGCCCATCACCGACTTCATCTCGATCCAGTGCCCCAGCAGCATGATGTCGACCAGGGTGGCCAGCTCCCAGAAGAACACCTTGCCGGTCAGGCCGAACACCACGGCGCTGCTATAGAGATAGGCGGTGCTGATGGCGACCGCGACCAGCGTCATCATCCCGGGCTTGAGGGACTTGAGCTCCGTGGTCAGACCCTTGAGGAACGGCCATCCGCCGTACCAGAAGACCGCCGAGGAAAGGCCGAACATCACGTAGAGGTCGCCGGAGAAGCGGACGGCGTCACGCAATCCCACCAGCGTTTGCAGCAGCGGCGAGAGGGCCAGAATCGGCAGCGTCAGGACCAGCGAAATCCAGAAGCGCTTGCGGAAGTCCGCCGCCATGTGGGCATGATGATTCTGATGGCCCTGATGCGCATCCTCGTGCTCGCCCCCGTGCGCCGGCTGCTCAGGGCGGGCGGCACTTCCATGCTGCAATTGGGCTTGCGCATCCGACCAATTCTGCTCGGCATGTCCTTGCGGACGGCCTTCCTTCTCATAGATCGCGTAAGCCTTTTTGGCGACTTCATCCTGGGTCGGCTTCGGTGCTATTTCATCGTTGGCGACGTGTTCGTGTTCGTTCATCGCGGTCTCCACCCGAGTAAGACTGATATGCGGCAACCGAAAGTCGCGTCGCCGCGACCTGGGTCATTTGCGCTTTTGCATCACGACCCAAACGACCAAGGCAACCACAACAATGAGCATGAGGGGCCCCCACAGACCGCCGTACCCACCCATCCAGCCGCCGCCCCACATACCGCCATTTGCGCTATTTGCACCATTCATCATGTTGCCGGTCTGCGCAGACGAAGCGCCAGCGGCAAACAAAGATAGCGCACCTACGGCCGTTGCAATCAAGGACTTCATAAAATCTCCCAAGTAAAATCAAAAGAGTGGGCCGAGCTTGTCTGGCAGATGGCACGGAAAACCTGATGCGCATCGAAATGCCTTCTCAACCCATCTGTATCGGCACCTTCAGCGCAGGCCCGCACCGGTACAGTGGATTTGACTTTGCGCCATGAGGTTGGCCGTGTCTGTGCGCCAGCGAACATGGCATGATCTCTTTTGTTGAGCTAGCCAAATCCAGCGTTCGCCGGCGCACAGACTTGGCAGTGAAAGAAACTTAAGCTATCACGTGGCTGCCGCCATGCCCTGTGTTCGTCGCGACAAGGCAGGGGGCTTAACTATTTTTTCAATTGGTCAGGAGCTTGCCATGTACCCCACCCGTTTCCTGTTTGGTGCGTTGTGCGCGCCGCTGCTGACCACGTTGGCGGCCTGTCAACCGGTCGGCCAGCACAATTCGATGCCCGCATCGACGCAGGGGCTTGAAACCCCCGCCAAGAATGGCGCGCGCATCTACTTCACCGGCGTGAGCGAGCGCGGCACCCCGCTCAGCCACACGGGTGGACCGGATCTGGGCGGCGCCATGATGGGGGGCGGCATGATGGGCGGCTATGGCCAGTGGCTGACCTGTGCCTCCTGTCACGGACCGCAGGGCCGCGGCGGTAAGCACCTGATGCACATGCGGGTCATGGACGCGGCCGACATTCGCTATGCCGCGCTGCGTACCATGCCGGAATTGAAAGGGCGCCAGCGTCCGTACGACCTGGCCGATTTCCGGCAGCAGGTCGAGCAAGGCCGGCATCCCGATGGTGAAGAAGTGAAGGCGGACATGCCGCGCTGGACCATGAGCGAAGCCGATCTGGCCGATCTGTTCGCCTTTCTCAAGACCCTGCCCGAATGACCATGGACCGCCTGCAGGCATAGCCGGCTCGCGCTATCACAGTCAACGGTGGGTCTTGAATTCCGGCTCGTCAGCGGAATGTGTGGGTAGAAATGAAGAGTTTTGAGGCTCACGTAGGGGATTTTCAGGGCGCCGGATATCGCGCCCGCCGTGGATAAGTCACCTGACCCACAGGACAAGCCTGTGGACAGCCGCTG
>JALNWC010000305.1 GCA_023231075.1 Rhodoferax sp. | reverse complement strand
TGCGCGATGGAAATTTCATGATCACAGATAACGGCCTGCTGTGCAACGAGGTGCACCCGGACATGCATCCAAACGTGTAAGTGTGGCCAGGCGTTGACTGAGGCCGCACGCGTACGTCATGGGTGCGGCCCAATGGAGTTTTAAGTTCCGCAGGGCAAACGGCTTTCAGTGACGGACTAAACCTAAAACGCCAACCCGGTGCTGAGCACCCGGTGCGCCACCAGGTCCAGCGCGGGCTTGGTGTTGCCCTGCTTGTCGGTCCAGACCTTGGGGTTCAATGAGCCTGCGGCGGACACCGAATCGCCGTCGCGCAGCGCCAGCAAGACGGCGCAGGGCACCTCATCAAAAGCGATCAGGTTCACCATCAGGTGCTCGTTTTCACTGCTCTGCGCGCGCACCCTGGCCACCACGTAGCTGCTGTCGCCCTTGCCCTGGCGCCGCTCCGGGTCACCCATCAAGCGGCCGCCAATCAATCCATCAATCATTCGTGCGCTCCTGAGGCATTCAATACAGGCTTGCATGGTAGTCGCTTGCGCCGGACCGGTCTCGCTGCTGGTTATAGTGCAGGCTTGTTTTGTTTTTTTGGAGTGGTGTATGCGCGTGTGGCAACAACCCGTTTCTGTGGCAGGACTGACCCGTACCAGCCTGGACACGGCGGTCAGTCATTTGGGGATTGAATTTCTGGAGGTGGGCGAGGACTTCATCCGCGGCCGGGTGCCGGTCGATGCACGCACCCGGCAACCCTTTGGCCTGCTGCACGGGGGGGTCAGCGTGGTGCTGGCCGAAACGCTGGGGTCGGTGGCCGCCAACTATGCCTGTCCTGCCGGTTATCGTGCCGTGGGGCTCGACATCAACGCCAACCACCTGCGCAGCGCCACCAGCGGCTGGGTCACCGGCACCGCCCGCGCGGTGCACATCGGCCGCAGCACCCAGGTCTGGCAGATCGACATGGTCAACGACGCCGGTGAAATGACCTGCGCGTCACGCATCACCATGGCGATCCTGGCACCGCGCTGAAGCCTTAGGCCAGCGCAGCCGCCGCAATCACCTGCGCCACGGCGGCGGTGAGCTTTTTGGCATAGGGCACGTGCAGAAACTCATTGGGGCCGTGGGCGTTGCTTTTGGGGCCGAGCACGCCGCAGACCATCATCTGCGCCTTGGGAAATCCGGTGGACAGCATGTTCATGAGCGGAATGGTGCCGCCCTGGCCAATGTAGCCGCAGGGTGCGCCGAAGTAGTCTTGTGAGGCCGCATTCAACGCCTGCTCGAACCAGGGCGCGGTGCCGGGCGCATTCCAGCCGGTGGCGCCGGCGCCGCCTTCAAACGTCACCTTGGCCTGGTAGGGGGCGTTGTCTTCGAGCAGGGCCTTGAGCTCGGCCACGGCGCTGGCCGCGTCGATCAGCGGCGGCAGGCGCAGGCTGAGCTTGAAGGCGGTGTAAGGGCGCAGCACGTTGCCGGCGTTCTTGAGTTCGGGCAGGCCGTCGGCGCCGGTCACGCTCAAGGTCGGCGTCCAGGTGCGCGCCAGCAAGGCTTGCAAGGGGTCGCTGGTGGTGGGCAGCATCGCCCGGCTGCTGCCGCCGCAGTCGGCATGCGCCCAGGGGAAGCGCTTGAACAGCTCCTCGCCCAGAATGGCGGCGGTGGCCTGGGCCTGGGCCAGGCGGTCGGCGGGCACCTCGCAATGAAAGCTGGCGGGCAGCAGGCGGCCGCTGGCGCTGTCTTCGAGGCGGTCGAGCAGATGGCGCAGGATGCGAAAGCTCGACGGTACCAGCCCGCTGGCGTCGCCCGAGTGCACGCCCTCGGTCAGCACCTCGACCCTGAGCGTGCCGCTGGCCATGCCGCGCAGGCTGTTGGTCATCCACAGCTGGTCGTAATTGCCGGCGCCCGAATCCAGGCAGATCACCAGGCCCACATCGCCCAGGCGTTGGCGCAGCGCGTCGATGTAGGGCAGCAGGTCGTAGGAGCCGCTTTCTTCACAGGTTTCCACCAAGCCGACGATGCGCGGGTGCGCGGCCTGCTGGGTTTTAAGCGCCTGGATGGCGGTGATGGCCGCGTAAATGGCGTAACCGTCGTCGGCACCGCCGCGGCCATAGAGCTTGCCGTCCTCGTACTTGGGTGTCCACGGCCCCAGGTCGGCGCGCCAGCCGGTGAATTCGGGCTGCTTGTCGAGGTGGCCATACATCAGCACGGTCTGATCAGACACCGCCTGCTTGCTGTTGCCACTGCAGGCCGCCACTTCAAAAAACAGCACTGGCGTGCGACCGGGCAGGC
Organism: Rhodoferax sp.; assembly: GCA_023231075.1. GTDB lineage: Bacteria > Pseudomonadota > Gammaproteobacteria > Burkholderiales > Burkholderiaceae_C > Rhodoferax. Next base: position 1,981 of record JALNWC010000305.1, on the reverse strand, counting down.
GGATGATCTCCAGCGTCAGGCCGGCCACCTTTTGCGCCTGCACCCACTCAAAGGCGTTCTGCACCACGGTGTCAATCAGGCCATGCTGCGCCCAGTCGGCGTCGAACATGGGCGACTTGGCGGGGATGGTGATGTAGTGGGTGAGCTGCTTGACCAGGTCGGCGTCCCAGGCCTGACTGACCTGGGTCAGGGCCTGGGCCGTGTTGAGAATCGAGGGGGCGATGCGTGTGTTCATTGAAGGTGTCCTTGCGTGGTGCGTCAAACAAATGCTGTCACAGAGGACATGCCGCCGGGGCTTTCCGGATTCACGCGTTTTTAAACGCGGGGTAATCCGTGTAGCCCTTGGCGCCGCCGCCGTACCAGGTGCTGCGGTCGCTCTCTGCCAGGGGCTTGCCCTTGCGCAAGCGCTCGACCAGGTCGGGGTTGGCAATGAACGGGCGGCCGAAAGCCACCAGGTCGGCACCCTCACCCAAGGCTTGCTGCGCCAGGTCTTTGTCGAGGCCGTTGTTGACCATCCAGGCCCCCTTGCCGGCGGCAGCGCGGTAGGCGCGGCGCAAGCCGGTGTAGTCGAACGGGCGATCGGCGAGCACGCGCGGGCCGCCGGTGGCGCCTTCGATGACGTGCACATACGCCAGACCAAACGCGGCCAACTGGCGCACCACGTAGTCAAACAGGGGTTGCGGGTCGGGGTCAAAGGCATCGTTGGCCGGGGAAACCGGTGACAGGCGGATGCCCACCCGGCCAGCCCCCACGGCGCCGGTCACGGCCTGCACCACTTCGAGCAGGAAACGGGCGCGGTTTTCGATGCTGCCGCCAAAGTCGTCACGGCGCTGGTTGGAGCCGCTTTTGAGGAACTGGTCGAGCAAATAACCGTTGGCGGCATGGATTTCGACGCCGTCAAAACCGGCGGTGTGGATGGCGTTGCGCGCGGCGGCCACATAGGTGTGCACGATGTCTGGCAGCTCGTAGGCTTGCAGCGCGCGCGGCTTGGAGGTGTCGACAAACACCGGCTGGCCGTCCTTGAGCAGCACGGTTTTGGTCTTGGCGGTGATGGCCGACGGCGCCACCGGCGCGCCACCTTGGGGCTGCAGGCTGGTGTGCGAAACACGGCCCACGTGCCAGAGCTGGCAAACGATCTTGCCGCCTGCCGCGTGCACGCTGCGCGTCACGTCTTTCCAGGCCTCGACCTGCTCCTCGGCATACAAGCCGGGCACATCGGCGTAGCCCTGGCCTTGCTGGCTGATGGCGGTGGCCTCGGTGATGATGAGCCCGGCGCTGGCGCGCTGGGTGTAATACTGGACCATGAGGGCGTTGGGCGTGGCATCGGGGGCGCGGTTGCGCGTCAGCGGGGCCATCACGATGCGGTTGGCCAGCGCCAGATCCCCGGCGTGTACGGGGTCAAACAGGGTGGCGGTGCGGTGTGGCATAAATGACTCCAGGTTGATTTTGCTTATGGCCTGCAGTTTAAGGCCAGCGCACAAAGGCCTCGGCAATTCGATCACACAACAGCATAAACTCCGCGCATGATTTCAGGCCTCCAACCCGCCCTCGCTTTCATCCTTGCCCAATTCCAAAGACTCAAGTCTGCCATCAGGCAATACCCCGTGCGGGCGGCTTTGGCTTTGCCCGCGCTGGCACTGCTCTATGTGCTGCTGCTGGTTCCGTTCACGCCCGGCATTGGCGACTTGCGCAAAGCCAAATCCGAAGCGCCCTCGGTGCTGCTGGCGACCGACGGCAGCGTGCTGGCCGAGTACAAGCGCATCAACCGCCAGTGGGTCACGCTGGAGCAGATTTCACCCCATGTGGTGAACGCCTTGATCGCCACCGAAGACCGCCGCTTTTACCAGCACCACGGCATCGACTTGCGCCGCCTGGCCGGGGCCGCGCTCAGCACCCTGTCGGGCGACTTGCAGGGCGGCTCGACCATCACGCAGCAGCTGGCGCGCAACCTTTTCCCCGAAGAAATCGGCCGCGCCGCCAC
>JALNWC010000304.1 GCA_023231075.1 Rhodoferax sp. | reverse complement strand
TTCATCACCCCGATCGCCATGCTGGGCGAGCAAATGACCAGGTTCACCACCGAGCTTGGCTTCAAGGGTTTCCAGAATCCCGACGAGCTGGGCGCCGCCGCCGTGGACTACCTGCGCGTCGCCGGTCACCTGGTGTTTGGCTACTTCTGGGCACGCATGGCGCAGGTGGCACTGCGCCAGATGGCCGCCGCTGCATCACAAGGACGACCGACCGACCCGTTTTACCTGGCCAAGCTGCAGACCGCCCGCTTTTATTTTGCCAAACTGTTCCCCGAAACCGCCACCCTGATGCGCACCGCGCGTACTGGCAGTAAAGTGCTGATGGACACCGACGCCGCACTGGCCTGATGCCGCTTTCCCTCTCGACCCTTCCTGAGACCCACACACTGGAGACAGACATGAACAAACCCGGAATTCCGAAAAATCTGCTGCTTGCAACGGCCGCCATGCTGGCGTGCGCCGCGACCCAGGCACAAATGACCCCGGTCGGCAACTGGCACAGCATGGATGAAAAAACCGGTGAACTCAAAAGCCTGATCGTGATCGCCGACAAGGGCGGCGTATTGAACGGCCACATCGAAAAACTGCTGCGCAAGGAGACCGACCCAAAGGGGGTGTGCAAGGAATGCCGCGACGACCGCAAGGACAAGCCCATGCTCGGGCTTGAGATCATCCGTGGCGCAAAACAGGTGGAAGGCAAGGAAGTGTGGGAGAGCGGCAAGATTCTGAACCCTAAAAATGGCAAGGAATACACGCTGCGCATGACCCCGATCGAAGGGGGCAAAAAACTCGAAGTGCGCGGCTCGATCGCGTTCTTCGTCCGCACCCAAACCTGGGTACGGGTCCAATAAAAAATCACCGTTCGCCCTGACCCTGGCCCGTCCTGAGCTTGTCGAAGGGTCGAAGGGCACCTATGAACCTATGCATGGGCTTCGACAAGCTCAGCCCGAACGGAGTTAATCAATATGTCTCGTTTCAATGTCAAAAAAGTCGCCGTGCTCGGCGCCGGTGTGATGGGGGCGCAAATTGCCGCGCACCTGGTCAATTGCAAAGTGCCTGTGCTCCTGTTTGATTTGCCGGCCAAAGAAGGGCCGAAAAACGGCATCGTGACCCGCGCCGTGGAGGGCCTGAAAAAGCTCAAACCGTCACCGCTGGGCGTGGCTGAAGACGCCGCCTTGATCCAGCAGGCCAACTACGAAGAGCACATGGACTTGCTCAAGGGCTGCGACCTGGTGATCGAGGCCATCGCCGAGCGCATGGACTGGAAACTGGACCTGTACAAAAAGATTGCGCCATTCGTTGCGCCGCACGCGATTGTGGCGTCCAACACCTCGGGCCTGTCCATCACCCAATTGAGCGAGGCGTTGCCCGAGGCAATCAAACCGCGCTTTTGCGGCATCCACTTCTTCAACCCGCCGCGCTACATGCTGCTGGTGGAACTGATCAACACGCCCACCACCGAGCCGCACGTCCTCGACGACCTCGAAGCCTTCGTCACCAGCCATCTGGGCAAGGGGGTGGTGCGTGCCAAGGACACGCCCAATTTCATTGCCAACCGGGTTGGCGTGGCGGGCATGCTGGCCACCATGAAGGAGGTGCAGAACTTTGGCCTCAGCTACGACGTCGTTGACGATCTGACCGGCAAAAAACTGGGGCGCGCCAGCTCGGGCACCTTCCGCACCGCCGACGTGGTGGGGCTGGACACCATGACCCACGTCATCAAGACGCTGCAAGACACGCTGAGCGGGGACGCGACCGCAGGGGCTGGAAAATTTGATCCGTTCTACGCCAGTTTTGCCACCCCCGAGGTGCTCAAAACCCTGCTGGAGATGGGCCACCTGGGGCAGAAGACCAAGGCCGGTTTCTTCAAGAAAGTCGGCCGCGAGATCCTGCGCTTTGACCTGGCTTCCAAAACCTATGTGCCGGGCGGTGAAAAGGCCGATGAGGTCTACACCCGCATGCTGAAAAAGCCCGCGGCCGAGCGCCTGCAATTGCTGCGCAATGCCGAGGGCGCCCAGGGCCAGTTCCTGTGGGCCATCTTGCGCAACGCCTTCCATTACGCCGCCGTGCATCTGGCCGAGATTGCCGACAACGCGCGCGACGTCGACTTGTGCATGCGCTGGGGCTTTGGCATGAAGCAGGGGCCGTTCGAACTCTGGCAGGAAGCCGGCTGGCTCACCGTGGCCAATATGGTCAAGCAAGACATCGACGCCGGCAAGGCGCTGTGCAGCGCACCGCTGCCCGATTGGGTGTTCAAAGGCCCGGTGCTTGAGGCCGGGGGTGTGCACACGCCGCAAGGCTCATGGAACCCGACGACGGGTCAATTTGTCCCGGTGCGCCAGTTGCCGGTGTATGCGCGCCAGCATTTTCCCGAAAGCGTGCTGGGTGCCAATGCGCCGTCTGCCGCCACGGCTGGCACCACCTTGTTTGAAGACGATGCCATGCGCCTGTGGACGCTCGACGACGACAAAACCAGCGCCTCGGGCAGCGTGCTGATCGCCAGCATCAAGACCAAAATGCACGCGATTGGCCCGGGCGTGATCGCCGGCCTGCTGCAGGGCCTGGCCCTGGCCGAAGAAAAGTACAAGGGCCTGGTGATCTGGTCCAACGACGAGGTGTTCTCGGCCGGGGCCGACCTGCAGGCCATGCTGCCCGCCTTCATGACGGGCGGAGTCAAAGCCATTGCGCAAGCCGAGCTCGCCATGCAGCAAGCCATGCTGAAGCTGCGCTATGCCAACGTGCCGGTGGTCTCCGCCGTGCGTGGCCTGGCGCTGGGCGGCGGCTGCGAGCTGGCCGCCTACAGCGCCAAACGGGTGGCTGCCATGGAGAGCTACATCGGCCTGGTCGAGGTCGGCGTGGGCCTGGTGCCCGGCGGTGGCGGCCTGGCCTACCTGGCCCGCCGCGCGGCGGAAAACGCGGCGCTGTCTACGGCCAAAGACCTGCTGCCCTTCCTGTCTGAGGGCTTCACCGCGGCCGCCATGGCCAAGGTGTGCAGCAGCGCGCTTGAATCGCGCAAACTGGGCTATTTGCTCGACAGCGATGTCATCGTGCCGCACAAGGACGAGCTGCTGTTTGTCGCCCTCAACGAAGCCAGAGCCATGTTTGACAGCGGTTACCGGGCGCCGCTCAAGCGCCCGTTCCCGGTGGCGGGGCGCAGCGGCCTGGCCACCATCAAGGGCTCACTGGTCAACATGCGCGACGGCGGCTTCATCAGCGCCTACGACTACTTCATCGGCTGCCAGATCGCCTGGGTGGTGTGCGGCGGCGATGTCGATGCCGGCAGCCTGGTCGACGAGGACTACCTGATGACGCTGGAACGCCAGGCCTTCGGCACCTTGCTGGGCAACCCCAAAACCCAGGAGCGCATCATGGGCATGATGCAAAACGGCAAACCGGTTCGAAACTAACAACTTTGCGGGACAGACCAAGAATTGCGCAGCAATTTTGCTCTGTCCTCAACTGATCAAGATGATTGACCACCCCATGTTTGCCGCTGCCCTGTCTTTCTCCTTCCCCCGCTGGGGGAAGGTTGGGATGGGGGCTTGACGCCCAGCCGGACTTGATATGCAACACCAGGCATCCTCCACAATTCATGCCTGCGCGCGGGCATTGCGTCACGACATGACGGACAGCGAACGTCATGTGTGGGCACGTCTGCGTGCCGAGCAACTGGGCGTGAAGTTTCGGCGCCAGCACCCCTTGGGTCGGTACATCGCTGACTTTGCATGTCTTGCGCCCAAGCCCATCGTCGAACTTGATGGCGCGCAGCATCAGGCGGCTGGCGGTCATGACAGGCATCGCGAGGCATTTTTTCGTTCCCAAGGGTTTGAAGTCCTTCGCTTTCCCTCGAATGCGCCGTTCGTCGATTTGGAGGCTGTGTTGCAGGCCATCCTGAATCTGGTCAATGTGTTGACGCAAGCCAGCCCCCATCCCTGCCTTCCCCCGGAGGGGGAAGGAGTTAGACCCATTCATCCTTCCTTCCTTCCCAAACGGGCAGGGAGTTAGCCCCCCATCCCTCCCGTCCTCAACGGGGTAAAAATTAACCCATTCAGTCTCTAATGGAGTCTCACCATGAAACAAATTCAAGAAGCCTACATCGTCGCGGCCACACGTTCGCCCATTGGCAAGTCGTCGCGCGGCTTTTTCCGCAACACGCGCCCGGACGACCTGCTGGTCAAGGTGCTGCAGTCGGCGCTGGCGCAGGTGCCGGGGCTGGACCCGAATGCGGTCGAAGACATTGTCTGCGGCTGCGCCATGCCCGAGGGCCAGCAGGGGCTCAACATTT
>JALNWC010000303.1 GCA_023231075.1 Rhodoferax sp. | reverse complement strand
GCAATGACGTCTTTCCAGCGCTCCACGCCGCTGGAGGTGAACTGCGCCACCAGCGTGTCACCATAACGGTCGACGATCAGCCCCGGCAGGCCATCGGACTCACCGTGCACCAGCCGCATGGCATTGCTGGGGATGTCAAAGCGGGTTCTGGCCTGGACGGCGCGGGCACAGGCCGCGCTGAAAAACGCGGCATCGATGCGCTGCGCCTCGTCAAAACTCCAGACCCGGGCGCGGATTTTGGAGGCCGGACTGAACGCCGCCCAGCCCAGAAACTGACCCTGATCCGACTCCACCCGCACGGTTTCGCCCGCATCCCCACGGCCCTTGGCGATGGCCGACTCAAAAATCCAGGGGTGGCGGCGCAGCAGCGAGCGCTCTTTGCCGGCGCGCAGGCGAACGGTTTTCAATAGGTGATCGCCATGGCCGGCACGTCGACGCGGACCATCGGCTTGCCCAGGGCCGCACTGACCGCGGCGACATAGTCGGCCGACCACTTGGGGTCGCCCAGCAGCGCCGCACCCGCAGCCTGGGTCACGACCAGCACCTTGTCGGCGGTGAGCACTTTGCCGCTGGCGCGCAGGGGCTCGCATTCGAGCGTGGTGAACTGGTGGTCGAGCCAGGCGCGCGCGGCATCATGGGCCAGCGGCGCACCGTCGGGCACAGGAAAAGAAAATTCGACGCCTTTGTCCAGCACCACCTTGATTTGCTTTCGCATAAAGTCACCTCTTGAAAGAAATTGTTACTGAGCCCTATTTTGAACCACCTGAACCACCCGTTTTCAAGTGGGCACGCGGATGGGCTGCATCATAGGCCCGGGCGAGGTGCTGGAAATCGAGCCGGGTGTAAATCTGCGTGGTGCTGATGTTGGCGTGGCCCAGCAGCTCCTGCACGCCGCGCAGGTCGCTGCTTGACTGCAGCACATGGCTGGCAAACGAGTGCCGCAACATGTGCGGATGCACCGGTGCGGCCAGCCCGGCCTGCAGACTGCGCTGGCGCACGCGTTGCCAGATGGATTGCGCTGTGAGTCGCGTGCCGTTGCGGCCAATGAACAGCGCCGCCCGGGGCGACGCGCCTGCCACGGAGGCGCCCGGCACAAGGGGCAAAACCTGATCGCGTACCCGCAGCCAGGCCAGCAGCGCCTGCACGGCCTTGGCGCCCACCGGCACCAGGCGCCGCTTGCTGCCCTTGCCCAGCACGTGGGCTTCGCCCGCGGACAAATCGACCCAGCCGCGCGCGGCCTCACTGGCCTGAACGTCAAGCCCGGTCAACTCGGCCACGCGCAAGCCACCGCCGTAGAGCAGCTCGACCATGGCCGCGTCACGCGCTTCCAGCCAGGGGTCGTTGCCCGGGGCATTGAAGCTCGCCATCTGAACGGCGTCATCCACACTCAAGGCTTTGGGCAGGGGTTTGGCGGCCTTGGGCGCGCGCACGTCCAGCACCGGGTTGCTGGCCACCAGCCCTTCGCGCCCGAGCCAGCGGTAAAAGCCGCGCCAGCCCGACAAAATCAGCGCAATGCCACGGCCACTGCGCCCGCTTGAGTGCATGTGCGCGACCCAGCGCCGGATGTGACCGGGCTCGACCGCCGTCAAGCTGACACCCGCCTGCCGCGCCTGGGTCGCCAGTTTTTCCAGATCCAGGGTGTAGAGCGCCACGGTGCGCCCGGCCAGGCGCTTCTCAAAGCGCACATGGTCGAGGTAACGCTGCACCAGTGGGTCGCAGGGCGTCATCACCACCGGGTCATTGACGACTTCATGAAGGGTCATGCTTTGCTTTCACGAACCAAAGAGAATCGCGGCGAGGGCGCCGCTCCTACAAAATCCCCGGGCTTCTTGTAACAGGCCGGCCCTCGGGCCGATGGCGCTCGGGGCCGGGCGCTTCATGGTCTGTGCTAGCGCAGTGTTCGACGCTAGCGCAGCGGCGACAGGGCTGCGCTGGCCAGTTCGGCGACACGGGCGAGAAAATCGGTGCCCATGGTGCTGTTGAAGCGCTGGGCATCGGGCGAAGCCAGCACCAACAGGCCAAACGCCGGCGCCGTGCTACCGACCGGTCCGGCGCGTAGCGGCAACATGGCCAGCGAGGCCACCGCTTTGGGATCAGGCAGCCAGGCGATGGCGTCCAGACCCGTGTTGACACCGCAGAAGGGCTCGGTCAGGGAACTGGCAAACACCTTGGTATCGTCACTCACCCCCTGCGCAAACGGCTCGCCAGCGTAAGCGGCGTCCACCCCCCAGACCTTGATGCCGACCTGGGGTACGACAAACAGGTCGGCCAGTTCGTCGGCCATCAGATCGGGCAAGGCGGCGGGGTCGGTGTTCAGAAACAGCGTGCGCGCCCACTGCAGCAGCTTGTCTGACAGCACCATGTTCTCGTTGACGTTGCGCATCATGTCCATGATGCGCAGCTCCAGCATCTTGATTTTTTCGCGCAACATGTCGGCCTGGCGCTCCTGCAGGCTCACGGCGCGCCGGCTGTGCGGACTGGTCAACTGCACGGCCGCCAGCATCTCGGCGTGGCGCTCAAAAAAATCAGGCGCATTGGCCAGGTAATTGGCAATGTCGTCTTCGGTGATCGGGTTGTTGATGGCGCTGGGCAGATGTGAATTGGGCATGGGTCAGGCCGCGTTGGGGAGGTCGTTGGGAAGGTCGATTTCACCATGAAAAACGGTGGTGGCCGGGCCCGTCATCATGACCGGTGCGTTGTCGCCGGCCCAGGCAATGGTCAGCACGCCGCCATGGGTCTGTACGTCGACCTCGGCGTCGAGCCAACCCAGCCGGATGCCTGCCACCACGGCGGCGCAGGCGCCTGAACCGCAGGCCAGCGTCTCGCCGACACCGCGCTCAAACACCCGCAAGCGGATTTGTTGGCGGCTCTGCACCTGCATGAAGCCGGCATTGACCCGGTTCGGAAAAAACGGGTGGTGCTCGATCAAGGGGCCCTGCTGCAAGACCGGCGCATTCGCAACATCGTCCACCAGCTGCACCGCGTGCGGGTTGCCCATCGACAGCACGGCCACCCGCACCACCGTGTCCTGGCCCGGCGTGGCCAGCGCCAGCGGCCATTGCTGCCATGAACCGCTGGGCAGGGCCGCCACCGGACCCGGCGCAAACGGAATGCGCGCGAGTTCGAACACCGGCGCCCCCATGTTGACCGTGACGCGGCCATCGGGCTGAAGTACCGGCTCGATCACCCCGGCGCGCGTTTGCACCCGGATCGCGTCTTTGGCAGTCAAGCCGGCATCGCGCACAAAGCGCGCAAAACAGCGCGCGCCATTGCCGCACTGCTCGACCTCGGCACCATCGGCGTTGTGAATGAGGTACTCAAAGTCAAGGCCCGGCTTGGGTGCCGGGCGCACCGTCAGAATCTGGTCGGCACCCACGCCAAAATGGCGATCCGCCAGCCAACGGTACTGCGCGGTGCCCAGGCCAAAGCGGCTTTGGGTCTCATCGAGCACCACAAAGTCATTGCCGGCACCTTGCATCTTGGTAAAGGGAATTCGCATGGGCGCATTATCCACGCGGCGCCGCAGCAGGCGCCGGATGTTTGATGGCATTCTTGACCAGCTTGTGGGCCACCGCGCCGGGGAGATCGATGGCGCACTGGTCGGCCAGCTGCAGCAAATAGAGCAGCACATCGGCCACTTCATCGGCAATGCGCTGCTTCATCACCGGTTCAAGATGGGCCGCCTGCGACTCTTCTGCGCTCATCCACTGGAATATCTCGGCCAGTTCGGCGGCTTCCACCATCAGTGCCGTGCTGAGGTTCTTGGGCGTGTGAAACGGCTGCCAGCGGCGCGCAGCGGCAAAGTCACGCAGGGTTTGTTGCAGTGCCGGGAGGTTCATTTGAATTTTCCTGAGGATTGAAGGTCAAGCAAGGCTGCGACAATACCGCCCCTATGCAACCTGTTTATACCCTCACCCTGTCATGCCCCGATAGCCTCGGACTGGTGCACGCGGTGTCCGGCTTTCTGCTGGCGCGCAGCGGCAATATCGAAGAAGCCGCGCAGTACAACGATACCGGCACCGGCCTGTTTTTCATGCGCGTGCAATTTGCCTGTGGCGAGCACAGCTTCGACGAACTCAAAGCGCAACTGGCCGACTTTGCCGCGCCGTTCCAGATGCAATGGCAATTGCACGCCCAGGCGCAAAAAATGCGCACCGTCATTCTGGTCAGCAAGGAGGGCCATTGCCTCAACGACCTGCTGTTCCGCTGGAAGAGCGGCCTGCTGCCGCTCGACATTTGCGCCATCATCTCGAATCACCGCGATTTTTACCAGTTGGCGGCCAGCTACAACGTGCCGTTT
>JALNWC010000302.1 GCA_023231075.1 Rhodoferax sp. | reverse complement strand
GATGGCGTGGGCACAGACGCTGTGAGTTGCCTTATGCCGGTGCTGCCATGGGCATCAAAGCCTTGTTCCAGAAACGAGATGTGATCGGCCTCAAAGCGCACCACGCTGCAGGCCCGGGTGCCGTAATCGGGCAGGGCAACAAAGGCGGCCGAGAGCGCACGTTCAAGTGCCAGCGGGATGCCGGTGGCGGGCAGGTCGGCATCGGCGGCGAGGCGTGGGTTGTGCAGCAGCGCCAGCAACTGCGCGTCGCTGGGGTGCTGTTGCGCCAGCAGCTTTTGCAGGCTGCCGCTCAGGTGGGCCAGTTTGGGCCAGGGGGTCAGAAAGTCGGCATTCGACACGGCGCCGATGCCCGGCTGCATGGCCATCACTTTGGCGTGACGGCTCTCCAGGCCCATCAGGTGGGCGCCATCGAAAACCAACAGGTTGAACGGGTTGTAACGATCGGCAGACCTTGCCAGCGTATCGAGGTAGTCGCGGGCGCTGGTGTCTGATTTCAGGAAGCCGCTGACCAGTTGGCCGCGCGAAGGCGCATTGGTCTTCACATTGGCGGGGTCGCGGTGATTGGTCAGTGCCGCCAGACGCCCGCTGCGGCTGATGCCGAGCCAGGTGCCGCCCGCCTGCAAATCGCGCCCGGCCAGGATGGGCGCGTCGGGCCACCCGTGCAGCGCCTCGGTCGGGCGCGCATAAAACTCGTCGCGGTTGGCAATCAGCAACAGCGGGGTCGGGCTAGCGGGTTGCCAGTTCCAGGCGATCAGGCACATACGCGATCACGCCAATAGCCAGGTTCACGGCGTTGGTGCGCCACTGCAAATATCTGCGGCCCAAGTGCGTCGCTTACTTCATAGATGACTGTGTAAGGGAAACGATCAAAGTGGTACACGCGTAGCCCACCTTCGCAGTGCGGGCCGCATTGTTGGTTTTTGATGAGTTTGTCAACTACGCGATCAAATTCATCCAAAAAGGCGGCGGCAATGGCTTTGCTGGCATGTTCAGCGTAAAACACGGCCGCTTGCGTTAATTCGTCCTCCGCTTGCGGATGAATGGCATAGGTCATGCGATGCGGGCTCTCACGCGCTGCAGGGCTTCAGGCCCCGATTGCATGGCAACTTTGCCATCTCTGACCTCGTCGCGGCGGTGCAGCGCCAGGCTGGTCCAGGATTGCTGTGCTTTTGACTTCGGCTCAAAGCTGCTGATCAGAAGTTCAAGGATTTTGGCGCGATCTTCTGCTGGCAACTCAAGCACTTCGACCGCAAGTTCGTCAACAGGTGTTGTCATGATGGCTCCATCGGTAAAAGTGGATCGGGTAGGGCTGCGTCGTGATGCTAACTCAAACAGCCGCCGCTGCCAGCACCGGCTGCCCCAGGTTGCGCAGCACGTCGCGCACCATCTTGGCGCGGTCGGCGGCCTCCGGCAAGGCGCGCTCGATGCGCAGCTTTTCGTTGCCGGCGAGGCGGATGTGCTTGTTTTTCTGGATCAGCGCGATGATCTTCATGGGGTCGATGGGTGGGTCTTTTTTGAAGGTGATGGTGATGATGCCAGGCGCCGCATCGACCTTGAGCACGCCGTAGGGCTGGCTGATGACGCGCAGGCGGTGCACGTCGATCAGGGTTTGCGCCTGGGGCGGCAGTTTGCCGAAGCGGTCGATGATTTCTTCCATCAGGCTGTCGATCTGCTCGCTGGTCTTGGCCGTGGCCAGCTTTTTGTAAAACGATAAACGCAGGTGCACGTCGCCACAAAAATCGTCGGGCAAGAGCGCGGGCGCGTGCAGGTTGATGTCGGTCGCCACGTTGAGCGGATTCAGCAGGTCGGGCTCGATGCCGGCTTTCAGGCAGCGCACCGCCTCGGCCAGCATTTCGTTGTACAGCTGAAATCCCACTTCCAGCATGTTGCCGCTCTGGTTCTCGCCCAGCACCTCGCCGGCGCCGCGAATCTCCAGGTCGTGCATGGCCAGGTAAAAACCGCTGCCGAGCTCTTCCATGCTCTGAATGGCGTCGAGCCGCTGCTGGGCCTGCTTGCTCAGGCCTTCGAGGTCGGGCACCAGCAAATAGGCGTAGGCCTGGTGGTGGCTGCGACCGACGCGGCCGCGCAACTGGTGCAATTGCGCCAGGCCGAACTTGTCGGCGCGGCTTATGACGATGGTGTTGGCGCTGGGCACGTCAATGCCGGTCTCGATGATGGTCGAGCACAGCAGCAGGTTGGTGCGCTGCGCCACAAAGTCGCGCATCACGGCTTCCAGCTGGCGCTCGGGCATCTGGCCGTGGGCCACGGCAATGCGCGCTTCGGGCAGCAACTCTTTCAATTTTGCGCGGCGGTTTTCGATGGTCTCGACCTCGTTGTGCAAAAAGTAGATCTGGCCGCCGCGTTTCAGCTCGCGCAGCACCGCTTCACGGATGACGCCGTTGCCCTCGGTGCGCACAAAGGTCTTGATCGCCAGGCGGCGCTGCGGCGCGGTGGCGATCACGCTCAGGTCGCGCAGGCCCTCCAGCGCCATGCCCAGCGTGCGCGGAATCGGCGTGGCCGTGAGCGTCAGCACATCGACTTCGGCGCGCAGCGCTTTCATCTGCTCCTTGTGGCGCACGCCAAAGCGGTGTTCCTCGTCGATGATCAACAGCCCGAGGTTCTTGAAGTGGGTGTTCTGGCTCAGCAGCTTGTGGGTGCCGACCACGATGTCGATGGTGCCGTCGGCCACGCCTTTCAGCGCCGCGCTGATTTCCTTGGCGGAGCGGAATCGGCTCATCTCGGCCACCTTCACCGGCCACTTGGCAAAGCGGTCCACCAGCGTCTGGTAATGCTGCTCGGCCAGCAGCGTGGTGGGGGCCAGGAACGCCACCTGCTTGCCGCCGGTGATGGCGACAAAAGCCGCGCGCAGGGCCACTTCGGTCTTGCCAAAACCGACGTCGCCGCAGACCAGCCGGTCCATCGGGCGCGGGCTGATCATGTCCTGGATCACCGCATGGATGGCGGCTTGCTGGTCGGCGGTTTCCTCAAAGCCGAATTCATTGGCAAAGGCCTCGTAGTCGGCGGGTGAATACCTGAAGGCATGGCCCTCGCGGGCGGCGCGGCGGGCGTAAATGTTGAGCAATTCGGCGGCGCTGTCGCGCACCTGCTCGGCGGCCTTGCGCTTGGCTTTTTCCCACTGGCCGCTGCCCAGCTTGTGCCAGGGCGCCTCGTCGGGGCTGACGCCGGTGTAGCGGCTGATCAGCTGCAACTGGCTCACCGGCACATAGAGCGTGGCGTGGTCGGCATATTCCAGGTGCAGGAACTCCTGCACCTCGGGCTCGCCGTTGGGCAGTTTGTTGCCCAGGTCGAGGTTGACCAGGCCACGGTAGCGGCCAATACCGTGGGCGGAATGCACCACCGGGTCGCCCACTTTGAGCTCGCTCAGGTCCTTGATCAGCGCTTCAACGTCGCTCACCTGCTCCTGTTTTTTGCGTCGGCGCGTGGTCGGGCCGGCGGCAAAGAGTTCGGTTTCGGTGACAAAGTCGATACCGGCCTCAAGCCAGGCAAAGCCGACCGCCAAGCCGGCGGTGGCAATGCCGATTTTTTCGTCGCTGCCCTGGAATTCGGCCAGCGAGTCAAACGACGGCGGGTCAAACTGGCTGCTGTGCAAAAAGTCGAGCAGACTGGCGCGCCGGCCATCGCTTTCGGCCAGCACCAGCACGCGTTGTTGGGTGTTGCGGATGTGGGCCTTGAGCCTGGCCAGCGGGTCCTCGGCGCCGCGCACCACGGTCAGGTCGCCCAGGCGCACAAAGTGCGCGCTGTCAGCGACCTCATCCACGGCTGCGCGCAGCGCCAGTTGGGCATGCTGCTTGACCCTTGCGTAAAACTGCTCGGCGCTTAAAAACAGCGCATCGGGTGGCAGCACCGGCCGCTCCGGGTCGCCCTGCAGCAGCCGGTAGCGCTCGCGCGTGTCTTGCCAGAAGTGACTAAGGGCCGGTTCCAGGTCGCCGTGCAGCACCACCGTGGCGGCTTCGCCCAGGTAATCAAACACCGTCGCGGTCTCGTCAAAAAACAGCGGCAGGTAGTACTCGATGCCCGCCGTGGCCACACCGGAGCCGATGTCCTTGTAGATGCGGCTGCGGGTCGGGTCACCTTCGAGCAACTCGCGCCAGCGGCTGCGAAAGCGCGCGCGGGCCTCGTCGTCCATCGGAAACTCGCGTCCGGGCAGCAGGCGTACTTCGGGCACCGGGTACAGGCTGCGCTGGCTGTCGGGGTCAAAGGTGCGGATGCTGTCGATCTCGTCGTCGAACAAATCCACCCGGTACGGCACCGGTGAGCCCATCGGAAACAGGTCGATCAGGCCGCCG
>JALNWC010000301.1 GCA_023231075.1 Rhodoferax sp. | reverse complement strand
CCTGTCGGTCCATGGGCTGGGGCGCCTGCCCGCTCAACCTGGCCGTCGACCACAAGACCGAGGAAGCAATTTGCCACGCTGGAGGCATACCGGCTGGCGAAAGACTCATCATGATGATCGCATTCGGTGAACCCATCGCACCGGAAACAAAGGTGGCTTTCTCGCCGAGAAGACCTACGGCGGAAATCGTCACCCTTCATGCATGAGGATATATCGATGAGCATCCAGGCATTCACGGACCAGCTTTGCGTGATTGACTCCGGTGCCATTGATGACTTACTGGACACCAATAGGGCAAAAGTGCAGCGCAAATTCAGTACGAAGTGAAACGCGAATTTTTTGATGCGTTCGGACACAAAGATGCCGACTTTCAATGACAAACAACCCATGATCTCCATCCTCATCCTCACCAAAAACGAACAGCAAGATTTGCCGGGGTGCCTGCAAAGTGTGGCCTGGTCGGACGATGTTCATGTGTTTGACTCGGGAAGCACGGATGACACAGTAGCCATAGCAAAGAAGTTTGGCGCGACAGTCACCGAGCGCACCTATGGTGAGAGCAAACTGGCGTTTGGCGGTGATGAGGCGGCTCACAGAAATTGGGGTCTCCAACACATCCCGTTTAAGCACGCTTGGGTGTTTGTCATTGATGCCGATGAACGTATGACGCCAGGCCTTGTTCGTGCGGTTGAGGCTGCCATTGCATCGCCCGGTGATCAGGTCGCTTTTCGGGTCCAGCGTCGTGATTTTTTTCTGGGCACCTGGCTCAAGCATGTGCAAACCTCACCGTTTTACATGCGGCTGATAAGGCCCGAGAAGATTCGACACGAGCGTTTGATCAACACGGCTTCCATAGCCGATGGCCCGGTCGGCCAAGTGGCAGGTTATCTGGACCACTTTCCGTTCAGCAAGGGCATGGGCCACTGGATTGACCGGCACAACGGCTACAGCCGGTTTGAAGCGCAGCAGATCATCAGCAACCGGCAGGCGGGTGAGCGCTTTAGCTGGGTCAAGGCATTTACCGCCAAAGATTTTCACCAGCGGCGCTATCACCAGAAGGAATTGTTTTACCGCCTGCCGTTTAGGCCGCTGGTGAAGTTCTTGCTGCTGTATGTGGCCAAACGCGGCTTTCTGGACGGGCGGGCCGGGTTTACCTATGCCATGTTGCAGTCGATTTATGAGTATTTCATTGTGCTGAAGGTGCGGGAGCTGGAGGCGGCGGCGCCGATGTCGTCAGTGGCCGCGCAGCGCGGCAATCCATGAAGTCAGGGGACATGGATTGCCACGTCGCTGATGCTCCTCGCAATGACGGGGCTGGGGTCATGGATTGCCACGTCGCTGACGTGCCTCGCAATGACGGGGTTGGGCTTGTCATTGCGAGCGAAGCGCGGCAATCCACGAAGTCAGGGGACATGGATTGCCACGTCGCTGACGCGCCTCGCAATGACGGGGTTGGGCTTGTCATTGCGAGCGAAGCGCGGCAATCCATGACTTCCGAAGGCATGGATCGCCACGGCCTGCGGCCTCGCGATGACGCAAATAACACCGTCATTGCGAGGAACGTAGTGACGTGGCAATCCGCGTGCGGTATCGGGCCGGATTCGGGGGGCTCGCAATGACGGGGGTGGGGGCTGGAGTTGTTGGCATCGGCCCAAGGGCGGGCCTTCCACAAATCCATGCCCGCTACCCCAAAACCAGCCCCAGCAAATCCGCCTCAAACTTCGCCAGCACCGCCTCTTTATCCAGATGCGCCTGCGCATACAAAAAGCCGGCGCCGCCCAGGCGCTCACGCAACTCGGGGTCAGCCGCCAAGGACTTCAGCGCATCGGCAAAAGCCAGCGCGTCTTCGGGCGGCACCACCAGCCCGCAGGCCTGCACCACGTTGGCCAGTTCGGTGCCCGGCTTGGCCGTGGCCACCACCGGGCGGGCGCTGGCCAGCATGCCGGTGAGCTTGCTGGGCATTACCAGGTCGGCCGCATCGGCGCGCTGGGGCAGCAAGTGGATATCTGCCATGGCCAACAAGTCTGGCAGGCGCTCAACCGGTTGCAGTTCCATCAACAGCACATTGGCCAAACCCTGGCAGCGCGCCACCAGGTCAGCCCGGCCCGCGCCATTGCCACAAAACACAAACACCACCTCCGGACACAGCCGCGCCACGTCCGCCAGCACCTCCAGCCCCTGCTTGCCGCCCATGTTGCCCGAATACAGCGCAACCACGGCATCCGGTGCAATGCCCAGTTGAACCCGATAGCCAGAACAACCTAGATCGCCACGGCCTTCGGCCTCGCGATGACGGGGTTGGCTGTCATTGCGAGCGCAGCGCGGCAATCCATCTCCCTCAACCCCAAACGCCGCCAGATCCACCCAATTAACCGCCATGCGCGCCTTGGCGGGTGCCACGCCCTTGGCCATCAGGGCTCAATGCAAAGCTCGCCAGATGCAACAGCCGCTTGATGCCCCCCGGCTGCGGTGGCACCCACAGCGGGCAGCGGTAAACCACTAAACAGCCTGGATTGCCGCGCTTCGCTCGCAATGACGGGTCAGGTTCATCGTCATTGCGAGGCGCGCCAGCGCCGCGGCAATCCATGACTTCGGTTGTCCACCCATTCCTGAACCCGTCCCCCACCTTCCAGGCCGGGTAATAAGGCGGCGCGGTGACCACGCGCACTTGGTGCCCGCGCGCGGCCAACCACGCCGCCATCTCGCCCGTGTACTTGCCTATGCCTGTTAGCTCCGGGGCAAAGTTAATGCCGTAAAGCAGGATTTTTTGGGTCAATTTGGCCTTTAGCCTTCGTAAAAATTGCTTGAGCTGCTATTAATTTTTAAAGCTATACCAAGTCCCACGACCCGTGCCTTGCTGCGCCAGGTGCCCGCCAGCCAGCAGTTTCTTGATATGGAGTTTGATGGTATGGCGATTGGCCCCGGTTTGCGCTTGGGCCTGGGCCACCGTCAAACGCCCCTGTTCACGCGCAATCGTCAGCAGTTGAATAGACAGTTCAGGCAGCGTGGCCAGCAACAGATGCTCGCGTTCAATTTTGACCTCTAGCCGTTTCACCTGACTCACCAGTGAGCTCAAAAAAAACGTGATCCACGGTTGCCAGTTGGGCGACTCTGTACGGATCGTGCCTTGGGTTTGCCGCAGGGCAATGTAGTAACCCTGCTTGTTTTGCTCGATCACGCTTTCCAGCGAGCTGTA
This sequence comes from Rhodoferax sp., assembly GCA_023231075.1. Lineage (GTDB taxonomy): Bacteria > Pseudomonadota > Gammaproteobacteria > Burkholderiales > Burkholderiaceae_C > Rhodoferax. The sequence continues at coordinate 1,123 of JALNWC010000301.1, read as the reverse complement.
GGGCACATACACATAGCCTGCTTGCATCAAAAGCAGCGTGGTCAGTATGCGTGAGAGTCTCCCATTGCCATCATCAAACGGATGAATTTCCAAAAAAACCACCACAAAAACCGCCACGATCAAGAGCGGATGCAAAGACTGGCTACTGCGCATGTGGCGTACCCAGTCAACCAATTCACGCATCAACCCTGGCGTGTCAAAAGGAGATGCAGTTTGAAAAATAGTGGCTATCTCATGACCCTGTTCATCAAACGCGGCCACGCGGTTTTCATGCGTTTTGTACTGCCCACGGTGACGCTCATCCTTGCTGCTGTAGGCCAACAAATCCCGATGAATTTGCATGATGTGGTTCTCGTTGAACGGGATGTGCTCCCAGGAGCTAAACAGCAGCTCCATCACCTCGGCATAACCGGCCACCTCTTGCTCGTCGCGCGTGGTGAACGACTTCATCTCAATCTTTGCAAGTAGCGCTTGAACGTCTTCATCAGAAAGTTGGCTACCCTCAATGCGGGTTGACGACCCGATGCTCTCAATGGTGGCCACACGGCGCAAGGCCAATAACCGCTCGGGTGCCAAGGTGCCCAAAGCTCGCCAAGCTCCCTTGAATTCATCGAGTCTGGAAATAAGTGCCAGAACTTCAGGCGTGATTTGAATGTTGTTGGTGATCAGCATAGCCGTAAATATAGCCGTAAATAGCCATATATATCCAAGCAAATTATCAGGGGAAAAGGGAAGCGTCCCCTTTTCTGGCTAAATCTCCGTGTACCCGGATTCCCGTTGGTGACGAATGCGTGCCACAAGAACCAGATCGGCGACATCGTCAAATTCGTAGCGTGCCAAATAGCCGGTGCGATTGCGAGAAATGATAAGTTCCCGCAGACCACCCTCGACGGGCCTGCCAATACCAGGCTGATGCGTTAAAACCTGCAAAGCATCCAAGATGAAATCCAACAATTCTCCAGCCATTGAATCGTCTGAGTCGGCCAGCAACTCCTCCAACCGCAGCAGGTCATTGAATGCCGCATCGCTCAAAAACACGCGTGGCATAAAAGTCAACCCAGGCGTGATGGAAGCAGGTCTGGTGGCTTGGGTTGCAGCCCTTTTCGATAACTGGACAACTGTG
>JALNWC010000300.1 GCA_023231075.1 Rhodoferax sp. | reverse complement strand
CACTCGCGCAGCGACGTGCTCTGACCCCAACTAACTTGAGACCTTGCGGGTCAGACCACTCGCGCAGCGACGTGCTCTGACCCCAACTGATTAGAAATGCGTCTCTAATTTGCTGCAATGCAACAAAAAAAGCTTGCACCGGCTCGGGATGACCCTATAATTTATCCCATGCTGCACTGCAACATGCACCGGGTTTCACTCAGTTTCGGCGCAGATACCCTTTTACCAAACTTCAGGAGAATTGAATATGCTGACCGTAGAACAAGTGATGGCCTCACAAAAAGCCAATATTGAAACCCTGTTGGCCCTGACCGCCAAAGCCTTCGAAGGCGTGGAAAAAATTGTCGAACTCAACATGAGCGCCTCCAAAGCCGCTCTGACTGAAACCGGTGACACCGCCAAGGCCATGCTGAGCGTGAAAGATGTCCAGGAATTGCTCGCACTGCAATCCGGCCTGCTGCAACCCCTGGCTGAGAAAACCGCTGCTTACAGCCGTCACCTGTACGAAATCGCCACCGGCGCTTCCAGCGAATTCACCAAGGCCTTTGAAAGCCAGGCTGCTGAAGCCCAACAACAATTTTCCGGTATGGTTGATGCCGCCGCCCAAAACGCCCCCGCTGGTTCAGAAACCGCCGTGGCCATGATGAAGAGCTCGGTGGCGGCCGCTACCAGCGCCCTGGAGTCCGTGCAGAAGGCTGTCAAGCAAGCCACCGAAGTGGCTGAAGCCAATTTCAATGCCGTGGCTTCCACTGCCACCGCCAAGCCTGCTGCAAAAAAGCGTTAATGACCACATCCGGGCAAGTCAAACGTCGAATTAATTTAGGGATTTGAGCTTGAAACCAAGGGGAAACCCTGACTTGCTTGGTATGATTTGAAACATCGAAAACGAAAGTTTTCCAACCGTTGTCTCCTCGGGTCCTTTCGAAACCTTCAGGTTCAGGGACTCCTTAAGGGTTGGTCGCAAGACCAACCCTTTTTTTTATCTTGCTTTCAGCTCAGGTCGGTGCATCGGTCACGGTTCCGGAGAGGGTCCCGCCCAGCAGTTCAGGCAGACGAGTCATCGGCATCTTGAAACCACTGGCCTGGGCATGACCGCCGCCGCCCATGCTGGCAGCCAGGGGGATGCAATTGAAATCAGACCGCGAGCGCAGGCCACACTTGACCACCCCATTTTTGTCGACGCTCCAGAGCAAGGCGAAGGTGCCCGATTTCCGGCACAGCAAATCACCCACCAGACTGTGAAACACCCCGGGGGCGTTGACCATCAAGCCGGTCACGCCGTTAAAGACCACCGGACTCGCAGCCTCGGCAATCAATTCGGCCAGTTTCGAGAACTTTTCGTCCATGGCTTGACCACGTTCAATGAAGGCCGCCATTTGCTCGGCATCCATTTGGGTGATTTGCTGCCAGCGTGCGAAATCAAACGGCTCCATGTCCAATGCCGCCAGAAAGCTGGCGCTTTCAGGGTACTGCCAGACCCAGATGTCGCGGTCCTCGACAAAACGCACCAGGTCCGGCACCGGTTGTCCGGGATGAAAAAATTCCCAGGCCAGCCGCGCACCCGACTTTTTCATGTCGAAATGCACCACGCCGCAGCGACAGGCAAAGCCGGTGAGTTTTTCAGCCGCGCTCAGGTGGTGGTCCAGCATGACCAGTTTGGCCGCGCGTTCTTCCATGGCGCGCAAGATGGACTCACTGAAAGAAAAGTCCAGGATGTAGACCGCACGCCCGTCCAGCGCGGGTAAATCGGCCACCGAGCGGACATCGCCGTGGTCCAGCGACAGAAATTCGGCCTTGCCCTGGTAATAAACCCAGGCGGCCAACGCCGCCGCAAAACCGTCCGGGCAGGTATGGCCGTGGTAGATCACGAGGGGGCGGGGGTCGTCGTGACGGGGTTGGATCAGCAAACTCAGGGGCAATATGGATTTCATGGCTAAATATAATTGATCCATGAGTGTAGACAATAACCCGACGATTTTCACTGGCTTCGCCGAGCCCGGCGCACGCCAGTTTGACGCCTGGTCGCAGCAGCCACTGCTGGTGTCCATGGAGCAAGGTGGCATCGACTGGCCCAGCTCCTGCCGCAATGGCACCTGCCGCACCTGTTTCAGCAGGCTGGAGCGCGGCGAGGTGCGCTACGAGATCGACTGGCCGGGCCTGAGTGCCGAAGAAAAAGAGCAAGGCTACGTGTTGCCCTGTGTCGCCTATCCCTGCTCAGACGTGGTGCTGCAACACGAAAGCTTTTGAATACATCACCGCGACGGACGCAAGTCGGGCCGCGGGATTTTTTTGAACCTGATTTTCCGGTCCAGTTCAATCGCATCCTTTTTCACCTGGCGCTGGGCGTCCAGTGTTTTCCCCACGGCCAGCCACCGGGCGAATTCCTCAGGTGTCTCCAGCGTCATGCGCCCGATCACACCCGAGCGAAAGTCGTAGATCGCAACCTCGGCGGCTTTTTGCAGATTGACCTTTTTGCCGCCCTGCAAGGCGCCGCGCTGGCGACCAATGGCCTCCAGCAACTGCTCATCGCTCAGGTCGGCCACCCCGGTTAGCTTGAAGCGGGCCTCGAGCAGCGCCGGGTAATGCGTTTTCAAATAGTCCAGCAGCTCCAGCGCCACTTCCTGTTCGTCAAAGGCGTTGCGGCCCACCGCACCGCTGGCGGCCAGGTTGTAGCCGCTCTTGGCCACAATGATGCGCGGCCACAGCATGCCCGGCGTGTCGTAGAGGTAAAAGTCGTCGGCCAGACTGATGCGCTGCTCCAGCTTGGTGACACCGGCCTCGTCGCCGGTTTTGGCCGCGCGCTTGGCTGTGAGCGTGTTGATCAGGGTCGATTTGCCGACGTTCGGGATGCCGCAGATCAGCACCCGCATCGGCTTGACCATGCCGCCGCGATTGGGCGCCAGCTCAAAACAGGCCTTGATCAGCGCCTTGGCGGGCGCGGCCATGCTGGCGTCCAGACCCAGGGCGCGGGTGCCGCTCTGGCTGTTGTAATGCGCCAGCCACAGCGCCGTGCGCTCGGGGTCGGCCAGGTCCTGCTTGTTGAGCACCTTGAGCGTCGGCTTGCCCTGCGTCAGCTCGGCCAGCATCGGGTTGGCGCTGGACGCGGGCAGGCGGGCATCGAGCAACTCAATCACCACGTCGATGTTCTTGATGCGCTCGGCAATCGCCTTTTGCGTCAGGTGCATGTGCCCGGGAAACCATTGAATAGCCATGTTTTATTGATTCCGTAGTGGCCGCGCGCCCATCAATGCTCAGACTGAACCCGGGCGCGCGTGGCCTTGACCTCGGAGCGCTGCGTCTTGGCCTGGCGCACCCGCCTGACCGAGGCCCGCGTCGGTTGGGTCGGTTTGCGCGCCTTGGGCGGCTGCGCCACGCTGTTGACCAGTTCGTGCAGGCGAATCAGCGCGTCGAAGCGGTTCATTTCCTGGGTGCGGTGCTGCTGCGCCTTGAGCACCAGCACGCCTTCTTTGGTGATGCGGCTGTCATGCAGCGCCAGCAGCCGTTCCTTGACGTCTTCCGGCAGGCTGGAAGCCATGATGTCAAAGCGCAAATGGATGGCGCTGGACACCTTGTTGACGTTCTGGCCGCCCGCGCCTTGCGCCCGGATGGCACTCAGGCTCACCTCGTCCTCGCGCACGTGCAGGGGCTCGGTCATGGCCAGACATCCATCGGCCCGAGGGCGGGCCTCCTACAAGAGCATCGGGATTCTTGTGGGAGCGGCGCCCTCGCCGCGATGGCGTTTGGTTCACGGCAAGACGCAACGGACGAAACCATCACACCACCGAACCTTCCGGCTGTGCCTCGGGCGCATGCACGTAGCGCGCCACAAATGCACCCACGGCGCGCTCGGGCAGGGCCAGCCACACGGTGTGGCCGCTGCCGGGCGCCACCGCCACGGCGCTGCCGTCAGCGCCCTCCATGCGCGTGATTTGCACGTCAAAATTGCCAGCGGGGTGAATGATCTCGAGCCAGTCGTCCACGGCAAATCGGTTGCGCACGTTGACCTGCATCAGTCCCCGCGTGGCGTCAAAGGCCACGGCATCACCCACATACAAACTGCGACCCGACTCCGAATAACCGCGCAAATAATTTTGCGTGGCTTCGGGCGTATGGCGCTGGAAAAATCCCGAGGTGTAGCCCCGGTTGGCCAGGCCTTCGAGTTGCCCCAGCAGGGCCGGGTCCAGTTCGCGCCCGGCCACCGCGTCGTCGATGGCGCGGCGGTAGCTTTGCACCGTGCGCGCCACGTAATACGGGCTCTTGGTGCGACCCTCGATCTTGAGTGAGTCGACACCGATTTCCACCAAGCGACTGACGTGCTCGAT
>JALNWC010000299.1 GCA_023231075.1 Rhodoferax sp. | reverse complement strand
GGCCAATGCGCTGGCGCTGCAGGTTTTCCTGGCTGCCGCACAGGCTGCACGGAATGATCGGAAACTCGCGGTGCGCGGCCCAGCGCACCAGGTCTTTCTCGGCCACGTTGGCCAGCGGCCGGATCACGATGTGGCCGCCGTCGTCACTGACCAGCTTGGGCGGCATGCCCTTGAGTTTGCCGCCAAAGAACATGTTCAAAAAGAAGGTGGCCAGCATGTCGTCGCGGTGGTGACCCAGCGCGATCTTGGTGATCTTGAGCTCGTCAGCGACCCGGTACAAAATGCCGCGGCGCAGCCGGCTGCACAGGCTGCACATGGTTTTGCCCTCGGCCACCACTTTTTTGACAATGCTGTAGGTGTCCTGGGTCTCGATGTGGAACTCGATGCCCAGTTTGGCCAGGTACTCGGGCAGGATGTGCGCCGGAAAGCCCGGCTGTTTCTGGTCCAGGTTGACGGCGATGATCTCGAAGTGGATCGGCGCGCGCTTTTGCAATTTAAGCAAGATGTCGAGCAAGCCGTAGCTGTCCTTGCCACCGCTCACACACACCATGACACGGTCGCCCTCCTCGATCATGTTGAAGTCGATGATGGCCTGCCCCACCTGGCGGCACAGGCGTTTTTCGAGCTTGTGGATTTCGCGCGCGATCTTGGCTTCGCGCGGCGCCGGAGTGATCGGGTCAGACGTCGGGTTGACGTCCCGGGTTTCAATTTCTGTCCAGACTGCATGCATGGCTTCAATCCTTGTTCCACTGGCCGGTTTCAATGCGAATGGCCACTTCGCAGTCGGCAAAAATTTCGAGCTTGGCGATCTTGACGCGCACGCCCTTCACGCCCGGCAACTGCATGAGCCGGTTGGCGAGCTTGCCAATCAGCGTTTCCAGCAGGTTGACGTGCTCGGCGGTGCACTCGTCGATGATGATTTTGCGCACCTTGCGGTAGTCCAGCACATGCATGATGTCGTCGTCTGCGGGCAGCAGGGGCTGGTGCCCCAGGCTCAGCTCGGCGTCGACCTGGATCGGTTGCGGGGCGATTTTTTCGGCGTCAAGAATGCCCAGGTTGGCATCAAAACGCAGGCCGGTCAGCGTCAGGGTTTGCTGGCCCAGCGTGTGGCTGCTGGTGTAATAGGTCATGGTGTGATGAAAAGGTAATGGGAAAGCCGGCCGGGGCTTAGAGCAGCGAAAAATCGCGCTCAAACTTCATCAAGTGCTGGCCACCATCCACCAACAACGTGGTGCCGGTGATGGACTGGTTTTCAAGCGCAAATGCCACCGTGGCCGCCACATCGGCCGCCGTCGAAGAACGGCCCAGGGGCGACAGCTTGTGCAGCGTCTCAAATTTTTCGGGGGTCAGCATGTGGCTGGTCAGCGTCAGGCCCGGGGCCACGCCCACCACCCGCACACGCGGTGCCAGCGCCAGCGCCAGCATGGTATTGGCAGACTCCAGCGCGGCCTTGGACAGGGTGTAACTGATGAAATCCGGATTGGGGTTCCACAACTTCTGGTCCAGCAGGTTCACCACCGCACCGGGGGCACCCTCCCGTGTGAGCAGATGCGCGTGCAGCGCCTGACTCAGCAAAATGGCCGCCCCGGCGTTGGAGCGCATGTGTTTTTCCATGGCCGCAAAGCTGAAGGTCTCGGGCGTGTCGTGCTCAAACGTGGAAGCACTGTTGACAATGGCATCAACGTGGCCCAACTTTTCCACCACGCTGGGCAGCAGGTTGCGCACCGCCGTCTCATTGGCCAGATTGGCGCGAAAAGAGGCGCTGGATCCGGCCAGTTTGGTACAGTCCGCAACCGTTTTACGCGCCTCCTCAACCGAGTCGCGGTAATGCACGGCGACCCGCCAGCCGGCACGGGCCAGGGTCAGGGCGATCTCGCGGCCCAGCCGTTTGGCCGCGCCGGTCACCAAAACGGTGCGCTGCGTGGGTGCTGGGAACAGGGGAGGCGCGACAGGGACAGACATTCGGGGACAATTCCAGGCTATGACAACACCCCACAGTTTAACGAGCGAGCTCGCGCACCACATCGGCCGGACCATTTTTGACGCCGACGGCTGGATTGGTTTTGACGTCTTCATGGACCAGGCCCTGTACACCCCCGGCCTCGGTTACTACGCCCATGGCAGTGCCAAATTTGGCGCATTGCCCTACACCGAGCAGAACGGCGTGCGGGCGGCGGGCAGTGACTTTGTCACCTCGCCCGAAATCACGCCGCTGTTTGGCTGGACCCTGGCGCAGCAGGTGGCACAGGCCCTGCAGGTCACCGGCACGCACGACATATGGGAATTTGGCGCCGGTTCAGGCGCGCTGGCGCTGCAGATTTTGCAAGCCTTGCAAGCGCAGGGCGCGCCCTTGCCGCGCTATACCATCGTTGACATTTCAAGCAGCCTGCGCGCGCGCCAGCAAACCACCTTGGCGCCCTTTTCCGAGCAGCTGCGCTGGGTCGATGCCCTGCCCGACGACCTGCAAGGGGTGGTGCTGGGCAACGAGGTGCTCGACGCCATGCCGGTCAAGCTGCTGGCGCGCGTCCAAGGCGCGTGGTGCGAGCGCGGCGTGGTGCTGGGCGCCTCCGACCCCGATGGCACACCGAGCTTTGCCTGGGCCGACCGCCCCACGGCGCTGCGCCCGCCGCTGGCCATTGACGGACCGCAGGACTATGTGACCGAGATCCACCCCCAGGGCGAATCCTTTGTGCGCACCCTTGGCCACAAGCTCTCGCGCGGCGCCATGTTTTTAATCGACTACGGCTTTCCCGAGGCCGAGTACTACCACCCCCAGCGTCACATGGGCACGGTGATGTGCCACCAGGCGCACCAGGTGGACGACGACCCGCTGGCCCGTGTTGGCCAGAAAGACATCACCGCCCACGTCAACTTCACCGGCGTGGCGCTGGCCGGCAACGAGGTCGGCCTGGGTGTGCTGGGCTACTGCAACCAGGGCCGTTTTTTGATGAATTGCGGCCTGCTCAAGCACATGGAGGCCGCCGACCTGCCGACCCGCGTGATGGCGCAAAAACTGATCATGGAGCATGAAATGGGCGAACTCTTCAAGGTCATCGGTTTTTACAAAGGCGAGCCCTGGCAGGCGCTCGGGTTCGAGTCCGGCGACAAAACGCACACACTGTAAGCAAGGCAAGTCATGTTCCGCTGGCTCATCGTTGTCTTTCTGGCCCTGGTCTTGATCAATGGCTTCACGCCCTGGCTGCAGAAGCTGGGCTTTGGCAAACTGCCGGGTGATTTCCGCTTCAAGGTCTTTGGCCGGGAGTTTTTCATCCCGCTGACGACCACGATCATCCTGAGCCTGGTGGCGGCGGCGATTGCCAAATTCCTTTGACTCCGGCGCTTGAATTCAGGCCAGGGGCGTCCATTTACAGGCATTGAAAGGACACGCCATGACCGATTCCCTGCACCTTGTTTGCCCGCATTGCCACACCACCAACCGCGTCAGCCGCGCCCAGCTGGGCAGCGCGCCAGACTGCGGCAGTTGCCACAAGCCACTGTTTACCGCCCATCCGGTGATGCTGGATGAAGCCAGTTTCACGCGCCACATCGAGCGCAACCAGATTCCGGTGCTGGTCGACTTCTGGGCGCCCTGGTGCGGCCCCTGCCGCCAGATGGCACCGGCTTTTGAGCAGGCAGCGGCCCAGCTGGAACCTGCGGTGCGGCTGGCCAAGGTGGACACCGAGGCCGAGCAAAACCTGGGGGCCCGCTTCAACATTCGCAGCATCCCCACGCTGGCCCTGTTTGTCGGCGGCCGCGAAGTGGCGCGCCAGGCCGGCGCCATGGGCGCAGCCGACATCGTGCGCTGGACCCGGCAGCATTTGCCGCGTACCTGAAAGAAGCGCTCAAGTTTGAGCGGTTTCAACACGAGCAGCCTGTCGTCAGGCTCGCCATGTGCCCGTCGAAAATATCGCACTCCGGAAATTTCTGGACAAGAATGTTTGACGAGAGAATGACTGAGCCCTTGAGCCTGCTTTTTTATGACCGAAAGAGACCGTTGCCGACATAGGGCTATCCGAAATGCTCGCCCCATACCCGACCTCGACATCGGAAAGTTGAGTGTCAGCAATGTGGCCCCAATTTCAATCATTGCAGACCACGCGCCCGGCCAGGACCGGAGCCTGCCAGTTGCCCGGGCGACGACTACGGCCGTGTTTGATGCCCAAAAATCCATTCTCCAGAGAAAAATCATGAATTCAAATGTATTGAACAAGGGCTTCAAGCTGGCCAACGGTGCGGCGCCTGTGGCCTGCGTGGACATTGGCGGCACCAAGGTGGCGGTCAACATCGTTGACGACCAGGGTATTCGCGGCAAGGTGTCCGAGCCCACCGC
>JALNWC010000298.1 GCA_023231075.1 Rhodoferax sp. | reverse complement strand
TCCACCTGGGCAAACATGCCGGGTTTGAGCAGGCCGCCGGGGTTGGCCAGCTCCACCCGCACCGGCACGGTGCGGGTTTCGGCGCTGAGCGTGGGGTAGACATAGGTGACCCGGCCGCTGAAGGTTTTGTCCGGATAAGCATTGATGCGCACCGTGGTTTGGGCGCCGTTTTTGAGCAGCCCGATGTCTTGTTCGAAGACATCGGCGATGACCCATACCCTTGACAAATCGGCGATCTGGTACAGCGCCTCGCCGGGCATGAAGCGCATGCCTTGCAAGGCCTTTTTCTCCATCACGATGCCGCTCACGGGCGAGCGGAAGGTGAGCGTGCGGGTGGTGGCGCCCGATTCAGTGAGCGCCTTGATTTGTGCCTCGGAAATGTCCCAGTTGCGTAGCCGCGCCAAGCTGGCATCGGCCAGTTGGCTCATGCCGGCCTGCGCCTGGCCACCTGCGTCTTTCAGGCTGCCCACGCCCTGCACGGCAATGGCGTATTCGCGCTGGGCCGAGACCAGTTCCGGGCTGTAGACCTCAAACAGGGCTTGGCCCCGGCCCACGGCCTGGCCGGTGACGTTGACATGCAGGCGTTCGACATAGCCTTCAAATTTGGGTGAGATGGCGTAGATGCGGCGCTCGTCGGGCTCGATGCGGCCCGACGCCCGTACCAGTCTGTCAAGGCTGCGCAGTTGTGCCGCTTCGGTGCGCACGCCGAGTTTTTGCACTTTGTCGGTGCTGATCCTGACCAGGTTGGCGGCCTCGGGTTCTTCCTCGGCGCCACCCGCATAGACGGCGATGTAGTCCATGCCCATCGGGTCTTTCTTGGGGCTGGGCGAGGTGTCGGGCAAGCCCATCGGGTTGCGGTAGTAGAGCAGTTTTTTCTCCGGCTTGGCCGCGGTAGCGTCTGCGCTGGCGGGGGCCGCCGTTGGCAGCCCCGCCGGGTTCATGCCACTTGTGCCCGCGTAATAACCGCCTGCACCAGCCAGCGTGACCAGCAGCGCGCCAATCATCCATCCTGTTCCTGATTTCATAAATCTTCTCCGAGCAATTTCTCAATTTCTGCCAGCCGCATTTGTGCTTCCAGTTGCGCCTTGAGTTGCGCCTGCTTGGCCTGGCGCACCTGGCGCTGGGCGTCGAGCAGCGTGGCAAAGTCAAGTTTGCCGTTCTCATAACCTGCCAGCGCCGCCTGGAACGTCAGCTCGGCTTGCGGCAACAGGCTGCTTTTGGCGAGTTGTTCGGTGCGTTGCGCGGCGTCGAGTCCGGCCAGGTTTTCAGACAGCTCGGACGCCACCTGGTTGGCGGTGGCGGCGCGGCGCGATTGCGCTGCATCAAGCATGGCCTGCACCTCGCGCTCTTCAGCGCGACGCGAGGCCCGTTGCAGCGGAATGTTGACCTCCAGCATCAGGCCCCATTCGCTGATGCGGCTTTGCATTTGGGTCGGCGTGATGGCCAGCGTGAAATCCGGGTAGCGGTTTTTCAGAGTCAACTCACGTCCCAATTCGGCCGACCTGATACTGGACGCCTCAGTCAATAGCCGGGGATTGGTTTGTTGGCTACGCGCCATCAGGGCCTGCGCGTCGAGCTTGGCGGCAACGGGCACCGGGCGCAGGCGTTCGGGCGTTGCCAGCGCTGCGTTGTTGGGCCGTGCCAGCAAGGCGTTGAGTCGGGCGTCAAACTGGCGCGACTCGCCTTGCAGCGCCACCAGTTCGGTCTGCATGGCGGTCTGCTCCAGCTGCGCGCGAATGGCGTCTTGTTGCATCGCCAGGCCGCCGGCGTAGCGCACCTGCGCCACCTTGGCCAGCCGCGTGCTCAGGTCGAGCAACTCCAGTGTGAGTTGCCGCGTGTGGTGCAGGTAGTAGCGTTGCGCGTGCGTGATTTTCACTCTGGCCGCCAGTTCAGCCCAGCTGCCCTGCGCCTTGCCCTGGCTGGCCTGAGCCTCTTGTGCGGCGATGTTTTGCTTCAGCTCGCGCTTGCCAAACCAGGGCAGGTCTTGCATCAGGGTGTATTTGGTGCTGCCCACATTGCCGGGCAACAGGGTGGCGTTTTGCGAACCACCTTGGGTGATGTCCATCCACTCGACACGGAATTTGGGGTCCATCAGCGCCCCGGCCGGCGCGATGCGCTCGGTCGCCGCCTGGGCCTCAAAACGCATGCTGGCGTAGTCGGGGTTGTGTTCTTTGGCCAGGGTCAGCAATGACTCGACACTGGCGCCGGGCAAGGGTTCTTCAGCCCGGGCGCCCGCAGGCGCAGCCAATAACAACAGCGTGGCGAGCGCTGTGGTTTGCAAAGCGTATGTCATGGTGCACCTATTTGGCGTTGGCGAGTGCGTCGTTCACCAGCTGCTCGAGCTCGGCAAAGCCGAACCGGGGCAGCGGTTTGCCGTTGACAAAGTACTCGGGCGTCATGGTCACGTTCAGGGTTTTGGCGTCCGCCAGATCGCGCGCAATGATGGTGGCGACCTCTGGCGCATTGGCATCGTTTTGCAGCTGGGCCAGGTCCATCCCCAGGGGCGCCAGCAAGGGGCCGGTCAACTGGGCGTTGGCGGTATGGTTTTGCACCCAGACGTCCTGGCGGGCGAACAGGGCTTCGAGCGTGGCCTCGAACCTGCCTTGCTGGCGCGAGGCTTCCAGCACCTTGACCACCGTGTCTGAGCCGGGATGAAATGGTGCGTAGCGCAGCGACAGCCGGATCTGGCCCGGATGCTGGGCCATCAGCGCTTTCACCATCGGGTAGAACTCGCGGCAGGTGCCGCAGGCCGGGTCAAAAAATTCGACGATGTGCACCGGAGCGTCCGGCTTGCCGAAACCCGGCGCGTCGGCGCGCACCAGTGCGGCCATGTTCTGCTGTGCCAGCTGCGCGGCTGCTTCAGCGTGCTGTTTCTGATACAGGAACGCGCCACCGGCAAAGACCAGGATCAGCAAGGCGGCAGCGGCGATAAAAATATTTTTTTGTTTCATTGGGATGTTTTCAGATGAGCGGTGACCAGCAGCAGGTTGAGCACCAGGAATGCGAAGAATGAGAGCAGGGGAATCGTGACAAAACCGAACCATTCAATCTGGAGGGTTTTGCAGGGAACACCGTCGCGGCACGGCGCCAGGGTTTCAGGAACGATGCCCATCGTCAGCAAGACATGAAAACCCGCCACCAGCAGGCCCATCGTGGCCAATGGCAGCGCGTAACGCAGCACCTTGGGATCAAACGGAAAGAGTCCCAAAGCCAGCACCAGCACCAGCGGGAACATGAAGATGCGCTGCCACCAGCACAACACGCAAGGCGCAAAACCCATGATTTCGCTCATGAACAAGGCGCCCAGCGTGGCCATGGCGGCGACCAGCCAGGCGCTAAAAACAAGCGTCCAGCGGGCGTCAGCTTGGTTTGTCATGGCGAGGGGCGTCGGCGACGCGGCAACCCACGATGCTCACTTGGCCAGCTCGTACCGCAGCACCGTCATGCCGCCATCGGCGGGGTCGGTGGCGAAGCGGATCTTCTGTCCGGCTTTCAATTGATCCAGCCAGGCGGCGTCTTTCACCTTGTAAGCCATGGTCATGGGCGGCATGCCGTTGGGCAGTGCGCCGTGCTGCAGGGTGACCGTGCCACGGGCCTGGTCCACTTTTTTGACGAGCCCGTCGCCCAGGGCGGCGTCGGCGTCGGCAGAGGCGGGCATGCCCGCCGCCACGGGTTTTGCCGCGAGCATGCCGTACATGTTGTGGTTGGTCTGGGCCATGACGGGGGCGGCCAGGCCGAAGGTGAGGGCGATCAAGGCGGGGGTCAAAAGAGCTTTCATGCGGCTTTTCCTGTGACTGAAGGGGGTAAAAAAAGTACCCCTGCAGTCTGCCTGCGCCCGCCCGACACCCAGCTGACAGCCGGATGACATTTTTGTTATCTGGGCTGCAGGTCTGTGACCATCAGCTGGCCATTTTCGTGAACGGCCATGAAGCGCACCTGGTCGCCCACCTTGACTTTATCGAGCAGGGACTTGTCCCTGGCCACAAAAACCATGGTCATGGGCGGCATGTCGAGGTGTTTGATCTCGCCATGCCGGAGGGTGAGTTTGCCCGCTTCCTTGTCGATTTTTCGAACTTCACCGTCGGTCAAGCCGGGCTTGGCAGACAGCTCCATGGGGTGTTGGTCCGGGGACGTTTGTGCGACAACCAAGCCTGAAAACAGGGACGACAGGGCGATGGCTGTTGCAGCCAGCAAGGGTTTGGTTTGTTTCATGAAGTATTTTTGGAAAAAGTAATGGTCAAGGGATAGATCGCGGGTTCAACTTACTTGGCGGCCACGGTGACCTGGCCCTTCATGCCGGCGTCGAAGTGACCCGGGTGCAGGCAGGCAAAGTCGACCGCCTCCGCTTT
>JALNWC010000297.1 GCA_023231075.1 Rhodoferax sp. | reverse complement strand
CGCATGGTGCACCCGCGCTACCGCAATTACTTCACGCCCGAGCGCAACGACATTTTGGCGGGCTTCAGAAGCTGCGCCGGGTAAAAAAGTCATGGTTTAGGCACCCGCCCACATCACGGCAAAACGCCCCGCATCCACCCTGGCCGCATCGGTCCACACCAGCGGCTCGGCAAAACCCGCCTCGCGCAGCAACTGCGAAAAGCCCGGCACCGTCCACTTATAGGAATTTTCGGTATGGATGCGCTCGCCCCGGCTGAAGGCGCGCCGGCCGCCCGGCCACTGCACGGTCAAGTCGCGCTGCGCCACCAGGTGCATTTCGATGCGCGACTCCATGTGGTTGAACAGCGCGTGATGCGCCCAGTCGGCCAGCCGCAGGTCGGTGCCCACCAGCCGGTTCAGCTTGTAAATCAGGTTGCGGTTGAAGGCGGCCGTGACCCCCAGGGCATCGTCGTAAGCGGCTTCCAGTTCTGCCGCGTCCTTCACCAGATCCACGCCGATCAGCAGCCCGCTACCCGCCACCGGCCCGCAGGCTGCGCGTACCTGGCGCAAAAAAACCAGGGCCTGTGCGGGCGTGAAGTTGCCAATGCTCGAGCCTGGGTAGAACAGCAGCCTCGGGCCCGCGTCAGGCGCACCGGCCTCGGGCGGCAGCGCCAGCGTGTGTGAAAAATCCAGCCCGACGCCAACCAGCGTCAGCGCCGGGTACTGGCGCTGCAAGTTGGCCAGCGTGGCGCGCAAAAAATCGACCGAGATGTCGACGGCCACGTAACGGCTGGGGGCCAGCACGCCAAAAAGGCCGGCGGCCTTGCCACAGTTGCCCGCGCCCAGGTCAATCAGCGTGGCCCCTGGCGGCACGACCCGGGCCATGACTTCGGCATGCGCCTTGAAAATGGCCGCCTCGGTGCGCGTCGGGTAGTACTCGGGCAACTCGGTGATGGCCTCGAACAGGCGCGAACCCAGTGCGTCGTACAAAAATTTGGGGCTCACCGTGGCGCCGCCGGGCTGCGGATTGGCCGTCAGGCCAAGAACGAGCTCCTGGCGGATGTGCTCGGCGCTGTCGTGGTGCAACTGAATGAAGACAGGTGTTTTCATGGCTCGATGCGAGTGGCGGGGGCCTGATCGTAGCGTCACCGGTGGCAAACGACATTTCCATTACCATTGCCCCCGGTTTTGCCGCACCTTGACATGCGTCAACCGTATCAACTTACAGAAAAGAAAGCGCTTCATGCTCACAACTTCACGCCGTTTCACCCTGCACGCCCTGCTGGCCTGCACCGCTCTCGGTTTAACCACCCAAAGCTATGCACAACAAGTCTTCAAAATCACCGCCATCCCTGACGAATCCCCCACCGAACTGGCGCGCAAGGCGGCCCCGCTGGTGGCTTACCTGTCGCAAAAATTGGGCATGAAGGTGGAATTCACCCCGGTGTCCGACTACGCCGCCGCCGTGGAAACGCTGGTGAACAGGCAGGTCGACATGGCTTGGTTTGGCGGTTTCACCTTTGTCCAGGCCCAGGTGCGCTCGGGCGGCAAGGTGCTGCCGCTGGTGCAGCGCGAGGAAGACGCCCACTTCAAATCGGTGTTCATCACGGCACAGCCGGGCATTTTGGCGCTGGCCGACCTGAAAGGCAAAACGCTGAGTTTTGGCGCACCGTCCAGCACCTCCGGCCACTTGATGCCGCGCAACTACCTGTTGGAGGCCAAGATCAACCCCGACACCGACCTCAAGCGCGTGGCGTTCTCGGGCGCCCATGACGCCACCATCGCCGCCGTGGCGGCTGGCAAGGTCGACGCCGGTGCGCTCAACATTTCGGTCTGGGACAAGTTTGTCGCCGACAAAAAAGTCGACACCAGCAAAGTCCGGGTGTTCTACACCACCCCGGCTTATTTTGATTACAACTGGAGCGTGCACGCCGACATGCCGCCCGCCCTGCGCACCAAGCTCACCCAGGCCTTTCTGGACCTGAACAGCGGCAACCCCGAAGGCAAGGCCTTGCTGGAACTGCAACGCGCCAGCCGTTTCATTCCGACCCAGGCCGCCAATTACAAGGGCATCGAAGCCGCGGCCCGCAGTGCCGGCTTGCTCAAGTAACCGGCCAGTGGTTGGGATGCATATAGCCTTGCAAGCTTGTTCGGCACGGCATCCGTCAGCCCAGGCAGAGGCTCCCCCGGCGCTCAAGGCCATCGACCTGGTGCTGGCGCAGGGCGGGCAGGTGGCCGTCATCGGCCCCTCGGGGGCGGGTAAAACCACCTTATTGCACCTCATGGCCTGCGCCCTCAAACCGACGCAGGGCCAGTTGTTGCTCGACGGGCGCGACCCCTGGGCGCTGCGCACGGCCGAGCTGCAGCGCCTGCGCGGACAACTTTGTCTGGCCCCGCAAGTGCCGCCCTTGCCGCCGCGTCAGCGGGTCATCACGGCGGTGCTGGCCGGCTTGCTGCCGGGCATGAGCTTGTGGGCAAGCCTGGGCAGTCTGCTTTACCCGCGACAAATCGACCTGGCCGAAACGGCACTGGCACGCTTTGACCTGGCCGAGAAACTGTTCGAGCGCGTCGACCGGCTCTCGGGCGGCGAGCGCCAGCGGGTCGGGCTGGCGCGGCTGGCGGTGGCCAACGCGCGCCTGCTGCTGGTGGATGAGCCGCTGTCGGCGCTCGACCCCGAGCGCGCCCGCCAAGCCTGCGCATCCATCACCGCCGTGGCGCGCGAACAGCGGGCCACGCTGGTCGCCACCTTGCACCATGTCGACATGGCGCTGCAGCACTTCCCGCGCATTGTGGGTTTGCGCGACGGCGAGGTGGTGTTTGACCTGCCCACGGCCGAGGTCAGTCCCGAACGTTTGACCGACCTGTACGCCCGTCATCCGGACGAGCTGACCGGGGCGGCACCCCCGCTTGCGCTGTCGGTAGCCGACGCACCGGCCGTGGCCCTGACCTGCCGCTGAGATGGTGACCCAGCCCGCACCGCTTGCCGTACGCCGCGACCCGGCCTGGATCGGCCGCCTGTTTGCGCTGCTCGCCACCGGCGTGGTGGCCTGGCCGCTGCTGGTGCTGGCCGAATTCAAACCCTGGACCCTGCTGAGCCCCGAGAGCCTGCGCCCCACGCTGCATTTTTTGGGAGACTTTTTCCCGCCCAAGCTGGAACCTGATTTTTTGCTGCTGGTGGCGCGCGAGACCTGGCGTACCGTGGCCATCGCCACGGTGGGCATTGTGCTGGCGCTGGGCTGGGCCATTCCGCTGGCGCTGATCGCGGCGCGCCCGCTGTCGATCTCTGCCTTGTCGGGTCGCATGGCCAGGGTGCCCGCCGTGGTGCGCCAGGCCGTGCGCTGGCTGCTGATGGTGCTCAGAAGTGTGCCCGAGCTGATCTGGGCGCTGATTTTTGTTCGCGTCGTGGGCCTCGGCCCAACGTCCGGCGTGTTGGCCATCGCACTCACCTATGCCGGCATGCTGGGCAAGGTGTACGCCGACATTCTTGAATCCAGCGACGCGCAGCCCACGCAAAACCTGCTGCGCAACGGCAGTGGCCGACTGCAGGCCTTCTTTTATGGCTTGCTGCCGCACAGCGCCACCGAACTCACCAGCTACACGGTCTACCGCTGGGAATGCGCCATCCGCTCGTCAGCCGTGCTGGGTTTTGTCGGCGCCGGCGGGCTGGGTCAGCAGATGGACGCCTCCATGAAGATGTTCAACGGCAGCGAAGTGGCCAGCATGTTGCTGGTGTTCATGGCCCTGGTCTGGCTGGCCGACCTGGCCAGCAGCCTGTTGCGGAAATCACTGGCATGAGCCCCGCACGCCCACCCCCGCTGTGGCACTGGCGCTGCAAGGCCTGCTGGCTCAACCTCGGGCTGCTGGCCTTGGTATTGGCCAGCTTTACCTCGCTGGATTTGCAGTGGGCCAAGTTTTTGTCGGTCGATGCCTTGGCCTCGATGGGACGTTTCGTCAGTGAACTGATGGTGCCGCAAACGGCGCCTGCGTTTCTGCACAAAGTGCTGTGGGCCAGTCTGGAAACCCTGGCCATGTCGGCTGTGGGCACGGCGCTGGCGGCCATGGCCGGTTTGGCGCTGGCCCTGCCCGCTGCCAGAAGCCACCCCGGCGACACCGCGCCTTGGCGTGGCCCGACCCGCTTGCTGCTCAATGCGCTGCGCAGCATTCCCGAGCTGGTCTGGGCGGCGCTGCTGCTGATCTCGGCCGGGCTGGGCCCGCTGGCCGGCACCCTGGCGCTGGCGCTGCACACCACCGGCGTGCTGGGTCGCCTGTTTGCCGAGAGTTTCGAGAACCAGCCGGGCGGCCCGGCCGATGCCCTGCGCCTGCGCGGAGTATCGAAGGGCAAGGTGTTCTGGTACGCCGATTTTCCCCAGGCCTTGCCGCAGCT
>JALNWC010000296.1 GCA_023231075.1 Rhodoferax sp. | reverse complement strand
TACAGCAGGATGGCGGCGGTCTGCCCGATCACCTGCTTGCCGTCGACCAGCACCGGGCAGGCAAATGGCGGTCGTGCGACGGACTCGTCCTGCAGGTAGTGGAGCAAGGCCGGCAGGCCCTGCCCGCTGGCAGCATCGCCGCGCGCGACGTCGACATACGGTGCGCCGGCCGCTTCAAGCGCCAGACGGACAAATTCGCCGCGGCCCTGGATGCTGGGCCAGTAGTGGAGTTGGTAAGACATGGCGTTGTTGAATCAATAAAATTTGGTAACCCGAAAAACAGACCCGGAAGGCCGCCAAACGAAATGGCTGGCTTGACGAATTGCGGTTGGTTGGGGGGGGGTCTCGATGGCATTGGGCATTCTTGTCTCACGACCCAGTTCATGACTCGGAGGCGACAAGTTTGCGGTAGCGAACGTCCCAGTCGTCAATCCAGCCCGGCAGGTCCGCCGCCGGCATGGGCCTGGCGATGAAATAACCTTGCGCCATATCACAACCGGCAACGCGCAGGAAGTCCCAGTCTTCCCGGTCTTCCACGCCCTCAGCCACCGTTTTCATGCCCAGTTGTCTGGCCATGCCAAGGCTCGCCTCGAACAAGGCTCGAAGTGATGGGTCACGGCTGGCGCCGTGAACGAAACCCCGGTCCACCTTCAATTCGTCGAAAGGAACATCGCGCAGTTGGGCAAGCGACGAGTGCCCGGTGCCAAAGTCGTCAATGGACAGGCTGATGTGCTTGAGCCGCAACCGGGTGAGGATGTCGAGTGCCGCCAGCGGGTCTTTCATCAACCGGCTTTCGGTCACCTCCAGCAGCAGGCTGGTCGGGGGCACGCCTGCCTGACGTACCGCTTGCGCGACCAAATCGGGAAACTCCAGGGAAATGAGGTTGTCCATCGAGACATTCACCGCCACGCACAGATGGAGCCCGGCATCCTGCCAGATGCGGGCCTGGCGCAAGGCGCCGCCGAGTACGCTGCGCGTCAGGTCGTCAATGAGTCCGGTTTCTTCCGCCATGCCGATAAATTGATCCGGATAGACCAGACCATCCACGGGATGGCGCCAGCGCACCAGCGTTTCCACACCGGTGACCATGCCGGAAGCAAGGTCGACCTTGGGTTGATAGTAATTGACCAACTCGTCGCCGGCGATAGCCTGACTTAACGCTTCGCGCGCGTAGGTTTTGCCGGCGGCGGGCCACATGGCGGCAGGCTGATGGTGATTCTTCAGCACCTGTTGCAGTTGTTCTGGCGATACCGGTTTTTTCAGAGCGCCGAGAACATTGAGCCGGTGTGCCTTGGACAGCTTTTCGGCAGTTTGCAGGATGCGGGTGTCCTCACCGCTGACCAGGATCAGCCCGCCGGCATAACTGATGCGCACCAGTTGGCGAATGAATTCCACGCCGTCCATTCCGGGCATTTGCAGGTCACACAGGATCAGGTCGAACGCTTGATTGTCGAATTCAAGCAGGGCCACGGCATCCGCTGCGTACTGATGGGCAATGACATTGTCAAATCCGTAATTCGCCAGCAGGCGCCTGAGCAACTTCAGCGCGAAATGGTCATCATCTACCAGTAGAACTTTCATTTTTGGTCTTTCTTTGGATAGGGTCCGCGGTCCGCCAGGATTCTGCTGATCACCGCCTCGACCTCTGCCAGGCAGGCATCGAATTGCACCATGGTTTTCGCGATGGCTTCCATGTCCTCGGTCTTGCCGAGGTTCTCCAGTTCGGCGCACAGGTCACCCAATGCCAGTGCCCCCACCGCGCGTGACGAGGACTTCAGCTTGTGGGCGCGGCTGCCGACCTGCCGCGCGTCCCCGACAGCCAGGACTGCATGCATTTCCTCCGTGTTATCCCGGCACGAGGCCAGGTAGTCGGTCAGAAATTCATTCACGACGGCGGGGTCGTCACCCACCAAGGCTTCCAGCACGGAGATATCCATGATGGATTTATCCTGAACGTGTTTTTTCTTCGGAAAGGCAGCGGGTGTGGCCGCGCCGCGGGCTTGGGGCATCCATTTTCCCAGCATGACCCGCAACGCGGCAAGCTGCACCGGCTTGGTCATGTATTCGTCCAACCCCGCGGCGCGCGCGCGATTGGCCTCTCCCCGCAGGGCGTTGGCGGTGAGTGCCAGGATGGGCATGCGGCTGCGCCCCGCCTCTTCATGGCGGATGGTGTCGGCCAGGGTGTAGCCGTCCATTTCCGGCATGTGCAGATCGGTGAGCAGCAGGGCGTAACGCCCCTCGCGCCATAACCGCAGCGCTTCGACGCCGTTGGCGGCGATTTCTGCCGCGTAACCGAGCAGCGCAAGTTGCCGCAGGATGACTTTCTGGTTGATCTCGTCGTCCTCCACCACCAGGATGAGGCGCCCCTGGGAACGGGCCTCGGCGATGGTCGGCAGTGCCACTTCGCCTGCGACGAATTTCTCGGGTTTTTCCTGGAAAACTTCGGGGGCGGCGCGGCCCGCGGCCACAGCCACGGCGTGCAACAAGGTGAGCCGCCGCAGCGCATCGCCGTCGAGCGTGACCATGCTGGACGGCTCCACCCGCGCACGTCGGCGGCGGCCACGGGTGATGAGTACTTGGCGCAGCTTCGGCATGGCGGAAAGGGCAGAGGGCGCCATCGCGTTATTGGTTTCCCGGACAAGCACCACCGGCTCAGCCAGCGGCGCGGCCATCCTGGCCACCTCTGCCGTATCGCTCGCCAGATAAACCTCTGCGCCGGCGTGTTCGAGATAAATGCGCAGATCGCCGACCTGGAAATCCGGGCTCTCCAGCACGATGCATCCCAGCCCGGAGAGGTCCGGCTGGCGACGCACCGGCTGCTCGGCGGCAGGCTCGAAGGGCAGGGTGACGGTGAAGGCGGAGCCCGCGCCAGGCGTGCTCTCCACACGGATCTCGCCCTGCATCAGGTCCACCAGCCGCTTGCAGATGGTCAGCCCCAGGCCGGTGCCGCCAAAGCGCCGGGTGGTGGACACCTCGGCCTGGGTGAAGGGGGTGAAGAGTTGATCCAGGGTGTCGGGCGCCATGCCGATGCCGTTGTCGACGATGCGCAGGGCCAGGCGCAGGGGGGCGGTCTGCGCGACCTCCACCCGGACCCGGACGCGCCCGCGTTTGCCGGGCTGCCCGGCTGAGAACTTGATGGCGTTGCCCAGCAGGTTGTAGAGCACCTGACGTAGCCGCACATCATCGGACAAGACCCGTTCCGGAATCTCCGGGGCAACGAACAGGACCAGTTCAACCCCCTTGCGGGAGGCGACCGGAACCAGAGAGTTGCACAGGCCTTCGACCAGATCGGCGATGCAGACCGGCTCATGTTCGAGTTCCAGCCGGCCGGCCTCAATCTTGGAAAAATCCAGGATGTCGTCGATGATGCCCAGCAGGGAGTTGGCGGAATCCCGGATGGTGTTGACCAGGTCGGACTGGTGCGCCGTCAGACTGCTTTGCGCCAGCACATCGACCATGCCGATGACGCCATTCATGGGGGTGCGAATTTCGTGGCTCATGGTCGCCAGGAAGGCTGACTTGGCCTGGCTGGCGGCATCGGCCACACACCGGGCCTGTTCCAGATCAGCGGTGCGTTCGACCACCCGGTGCTCAAGGCTCTCATTGAGTTGCAGCAGCGCCGCCTCGGCCTGCTTGCGCTCGGTAATGTCTTCCTTGATCGCCAGATAGTGGGTGATGCGGCCATCGGCATCGTGCACCGGAGAGGCAAAGATGGATTCGGCATAGTCGCTGCCGTCCTTGCGCTGGTTGATGAACTCGCCTTTCCAGTTTTCACCGCGCGTCAGGTGAGCCCACATGTTGCTGTGGACTTCAGGGGGCGTTTTACCGGAATGCAGGATGCGGGGGTTCTTCCCGATCACCTCTTCACGGCTGTAGCCGGTGACCCTGGTAAAGCCCTCGTTGACATATTCGATCCTTGCCTCAAGGTCGGTGATCACAATCGAATTGGGGCTTTGCTCTACCGCCAGCGAAAGCTTGCGCAATTCGTCTTCCGCCTGCTTGCGCCGAGCCTCCATGCGAAAATTGTCCAGGGCATAACTGATGTCTCCGGACATTTCGACCAGCAGTTGCATCTCTTCATCGTCGAATGCACCCGTTTCGGGAGAATAGAGCGCGAACACGCCGAACGGCAGCCCCTCCCGCAGCAGCGGAAACACCGTCACGGAACGGTAGCCGAGGCGCAATGCCGCGGCGCGCCAGGGCGTCATGCGCTCGTCGCTGGCGATGTCGTTGCAGACCGCCGGTGCCATTTCAGTCAGCGCCTGGGTGGTCAACGCACAGCTTCCCGGAATGCCTTCACCTGCGACCAGATTGAACTGCGCCAGATAATCGTCGTGATGGCCGGCCTGGGCGACCGGCGTCACCTG
>JALNWC010000295.1 GCA_023231075.1 Rhodoferax sp. | reverse complement strand
TGCCGTTCAAAAGCATCATCGTGGCCAGCAACACCGACCCCTATTGCCCGGTGCGCACCGCCGGCGCCTATGCGCGGGCCTGGGGCAGCGAATTTGTGCGCCTGCAGAACGCCGGCCACATCAACCTGGAAGCCGGCTTTGGCCCCTGGCCGCTGGGGCTGGCGCTGCTGCAATCCTTGATCGGCGAAGCCCAACACACCGCTCTGGCTGTAGCCTAAAAAAATGGCGCACTGAACACCCGAATCGCTTCATTCACTTTTATCTGTCTCACAAGGAAACACCGTGCAATTCAAACAAAAAATCACCCTGGCCCTTGCCGGCATCGCCCTGACCGCGACCCAATTTGTCTCGGCACAAACCCTGCTCAACGCGTCCTACGACGTGTCGCGCGAGTTTTACAAAGACTACAACGCCGCCTTTGTCGCCAACTACAAAAAGACCAGCGGCAAGGAGGTCAAGATCGACCAGTCGCACGGCGGCTCCAGCGCCCAGGCGCGCGCCGTCAACGACGGTCTGGACGCCGACGTGGTCACCATGAACACCACCACCGATGTCGAATTTCTGGCATCGACCGGCATCGTCGCGAAAGACTGGGCCAAACGCTTTGCGCACAACGCCGCGCCGACCAGCTCGACCATGCTGTTCCTGGTGCGCAACGGCAACCCCAAGGGCATCAAGGACTGGAACGACCTGGTCAAGCCCGATGTCAAGGTGATCGTGGTCAACCCCAAGACCGGCGGCAATGGCCGCATGGCCTACCTGGCCGCCTGGGGATATGTGCGCAAGACCGGCGGCACCGATGCGCAGGCCGCCGAATTTGTCGGCAAGCTGTTCAAGAACGTGCCGGTGCTGGCCAAGGGCGGGCGTGACGCCACCACCATCTTTTTGCAGCGCCATATTGGCGACGTGCTGATCACATTCGAGTCCGAAGTGGTGTCGATCGACCGCGAATTTGGCGCCGGCAAGGTCGACGCCATCCACCCCTCGGTCAGCATCATTGCTGAAAACCCGGTGGCCGTGGTCGAGCGCACCGTGGCCAAGAAAGGCACGGGCGAACTGGCCAAAGCCTACCTGAACTACCTGTACTCGGACGAAGCGCAGGAAATTGCCGCCAAACACGGCATTCGCCCGACCAACGCCAGGATTTTGGCCAAATACGCCAGCACCTTCAAACCGCTGCAGTTGTTCGCGGTGAGCGACTACTTTGGCTCCTTGACGGAAGCGCAAAAAGTGCACTTCAACGACGGTGGCCAGTTCGACAAGATTTACACCGTGAAGTAAGGACGGACAGCCATCGGCCCGAGGGCGGGCCTCCCACAAATGCATCGGGCTCCTGGTAGGAGCGGCGCCCTCGCCGCGATGGCGCGCAGCGCATTGACAAACCCCTCGTCAGACACCTATTCAAATGACCACCGCAACGCTTCCCTTGTCACCGCAGCCGCAGGCGTCATCGGCCAAACGCGCCCCCAAACGCGTCTTGCCCGGCTTCCATCTGACGCTGGGCTACACGCTGTTTTACCTCAGCCTGATCGTGCTGATTCCGCTGTCGGCCCTGCTGTTCAAAACCTTCACCCTGACCTGGGTCGAGTTCTGGGCGGCGGTGGCGAGTCCGCGCGTGCTGGCTTCCTACCGGCTGACCTTTGGTGCCTCGTTTCTGGCGGCCTTGTTCAACGTGTTCTTCGGCCTGCTGCTGGCCTGGGTGCTGGTGCGCTACGAGTTCCCCGGCAAGAAGCTCATCGACGCGCTGGTGGATTTGCCCTTTGCGCTGCCGACCGCCGTGGCCGGCATCTCGCTCACCGCCTTGCTGGCCGGTAACGGCTGGATTGGCCAGTACCTGGAGCCCATGGGCATCCAGCTGGCGTTCAACCGCAACGGCATCGTGATTGCGCTGATCTTCATCAGCCTGCCGTTTGTGGTGCGCACCGTGCAACCGGTGCTGGAAGACGCAGAAAAGGAACTTGAAGAGGCCGCCACCTGCCTGGGGGCCTCGCGCTTGCAGACCTTTCGCCATGTGATTTTCCCGAGCATCGCCCCGGCGCTGCTGACCGGTTTTGCCATGGCCTTTGCGCGGGCCGTGGGCGAGTACGGTTCGGTCATTTTCATTGCCGGCAACATGCCCATGATTTCTGAAATCACCCCGCTCATCATCATCGGCAAGCTGGAGCAATACGATTACGCCGGTGCCACCGCCGTGGCCACGGTGATGCTGGGCATCTCGTTTGCGCTGCTGCTGGTCATCAACGGCCTGCAAAGCTGGCAGCGCCGCCGCGCCGGGGGCAAGCCATGAGCACCCGCACCATTCGCCACGCCAGGGCCGGCACCACCGAACCCGCCTGGGTGCGCTGGTCGCTGATTGGTCTGGCCCTGGGTCTTGTCTTTTTGTTTCTGCTGTTGCCCTTGGCCGCGGTGTTTACCGAAGCCCTGCGCAAGGGCCTGCCCGCCGCGCTGGAGGCGCTGCGCGAGCCCGATGCCTGGAGCGCGATCCGGCTGACGCTGCTGACCGCCGCGGTCGCGGTGCCGCTGAACCTGGTGTTCGGTGTCGCGGCCGCCTGGGCCGTGGCCAAATACGAGTTCAAGGGCAAGGCCTTTCTGACCACGCTGATCGACCTGCCGTTCTCGGTGTCGCCGGTGGTGGCCGGCCTGATTTACGTGCTGATGTTTGGTGCGCAAGGCTGGATCGGCCCCTGGCTGGCCGAGCGCGACATCAAAATCGTGTTTGCCGTGCCCGGCATCATTCTGGCCACCGTGTTCGTCACCTTTCCGTTCATTGCGCGCGAGCTGATTCCGCTGATGCAGGCGCAGGGCACCGACGAGGAGCAGGCCGCCATCGTGCTGGGCGCCACCGGCTGGCAAACCTTCTGGCATGTGACGCTGCCCAACATCAAGTGGGGCCTGGTCTATGGCGTGATTTTGTGCAACGCGCGTGCCATGGGCGAATTTGGCGCGGTGTCGGTGGTGTCGGGCCACATCCGCGGCCAGACCAACACGCTGCCGCTGCACGTCGAGATTCTGTACAACGAATACCAGTCGGTCGCCGCCTTTGCCGTGGCCTCGCTGCTGGCCTTGCTGGCGCTGCTGACCCTGCTGGTCAAGTCGCTGGTGGAATGGCGGTTCGAGCGCGACCAGAAAGCGGCGGCTGCGCTGCCGCCGGAGCGGCCCATAGCCGCCAGCTAAGCTGGTCCACTTGGCAAAGAACTTTACTCCGCCCGCCTTAAGCCTGTCGAACGGCTTCGACAAGCTCGGCCCGAACGGTCAAGCAAGCACGAAAGAAACACCATGAGCATTGAAATCCGCAACGTCAGCAAAGCCTTTGGCAACTTCCACGCCCTGCGCCATGTCGATCTCGACATCGAATCCGGTGAACTGGTGGCCCTGCTGGGTCCGTCGGGCTGCGGCAAGACCACGCTGTTGCGCATCATCGCCGGGCTGGAGACCGCCGACCAGGGCCACATTTTGTTCAACGGGCTTGATACCACCGACAAGCATGTGCGCGAACGCAATGTGGGTTTTGTGTTTCAGCATTACGCGCTGTTTCGCCACATGAGCGTGTTTGACAACGTGGCTTTTGGCCTGCGCATGAAACCCCGCGCCACACGCCCGAGCGAGGCCGTGATCAAGCAGAAGGTGCACGAATTGCTGGGCCTGGTGCAGCTGGACTGGCTGGCCGACCGCTACCCCTCGCAGCTCTCGGGCGGCCAGCGCCAGCGCATCGCCCTGGCGCGCGCGCTGGCGGTGGAGCCGCAGGTGCTGCTGCTCGACGAGCCTTTTGGCGCGCTCGACGCCAAGGTGCGCAAGGAATTGCGCCGCTGGCTGCGCCGCCTGCATGACGACCTGCATGTGACCAGCATTTTTGTCACCCACGACCAGGAAGAAGCACTGGAGGTGTCTGACCGCGTGGTGCTGATGAACGCCGGCAAGGTGGAGCAGATTGGCTCGCCGCAGGAGGTGTGGGACCACCCGGCCAGCCCCTTTGTCTATGGCTTTCTGGGCGATGTGAACCTGTTTCACGGTCGCGCCCACGAGGGCGAAATGCTGATCGGCGAGGACCACCAGGGCTTGCGCCTGGCCACGCCGGAACACAGCGCGGTGCAGGACAGCCAGGCCTTTGCCTATGTGCGCCCGCACGACCTCGATGTGCAGCGTTATGTCGTGGGCGCCAGCGCTGCCGAGCAGCCGCGCGGGATTGTCGCCAAACTCACTCGCGCCATGGTGATCGGACCGATTGCCCGGCTGGAACTGTTGCCGCTGGACAGCTCGGCCAGCGGCAGCGGCGACATCATCGAAGCGCACATTCCGTCCCAGCATTACCGCGAACTCGGTTTCAAGGAAGGCGACACGCTGCTGCTCACGCCGCGCCGGGCGCGGGTGTT
>JALNWC010000294.1 GCA_023231075.1 Rhodoferax sp. | reverse complement strand
TGCGTGGCTTCAAAACCGCAAGCCGCACAGCGGTAACGCAGCAGGGGTTTGATGGCCTGCTCCAGGGCGCGTTGCACCTGGGGGTGAAATTGTTCGTGCTCCAGTTTTTCACCGGCGATCCAGCGCGTGGCGGCCACCAGCGAAGGCTCTTTTTCCAGGTGATGGGCATACCAGTCGCGGGCACTTGTCCGGGCCGCAGGGTCGGCGTTGGAGAGCGTGACAATGGCCTCCAGGACGTCCAGCGAGGCCTGCTCGGCATAAAGTGCCTGCAGCCTGGCCAGGGTGGCCGCGCCATGGTCGCTGCGCAGCGCCAGGTCGGCCAGTGGGCGGACGATCAGCGGGATGGCGGCGGGTGCGCTGTCGAGGGCCTGCATCAGGGTGTCCCAGGCGTCGGAATCGTGCCCCATTTGCGCTTGCAACCGGGCCAGGTCCAGCCGTGAACGCGCGGCCTGTGGCGCTTTGCCGAGGGCGCGCTGCAGCAACTCACGCGCCGCTTGTAACTGCCCCTGGGCCACCTGGGTAGCGGCCTGCTCGCACAGGTAATGCGCCAGCCGTGGCGCAAAGCTGCCTTGGGCCGCATGTTCCAGTTTTTCTGCCATCAGGGCGGCTTGTGGCCAGTCCCGGCTGCGCTCATAGTTGGCCAGCAGGGCCAGTCGGGCCTGGGATTCAAAGGCCGTGCCTTCGAGCTTGAGCAAGGCCGTTTCGGCGTGATCCAGCAAGCCCGCCTGGAGGTAGTCGAGCGCCAGCGCGTGCTGTGCCCGGTGCCGGTCCGCCTGGCTGATGTCGGCGCGCGACAACAGGTGCTGGTGCACGCGCACCGCACGCTCATACTCGCCGCGGCGTCGAAACAGGTTGCCCAGGGCAAAGTGCAGCTCGGAGGTGTCCGGGTCGCTTTGAACCGCTTCAATGAAGGCATCGATGGCCTGGTCCTGTTGCTCGTTGAGCAAAAAATTGAGGCCCTTGAAATAGGCTTTGGGTGCCCGGCGGTTTTCCAGCCTGATCTGACGCAGGTCCAGGCGTGACGCCAGCCAACCCAGCGCAAAGGCCAGCGGCAAACCCAGCAAGACCCAGCTCAAGTCAAATTCCATCGGCGTAAACAGGAGGCGTGGCTGGCGCGGCGGGCTCAAGCCTGGCTTGGGCCGCGGTGGGGACTGGCTTGGCAAGGCGATGCCGCCACCACCAGGGTGCCATGCCCAGCACGCCGA
Organism: Rhodoferax sp.; assembly: GCA_023231075.1. Classification (GTDB taxonomy): domain Bacteria; phylum Pseudomonadota; class Gammaproteobacteria; order Burkholderiales; family Burkholderiaceae_C; genus Rhodoferax. The sequence continues at coordinate 3,165 of JALNWC010000294.1, read as the reverse complement.
CCGTCACGCCGATGGCAAAGGCGCCCAGCACCACCAAGACCATGGGGGCGAGCCAGTAGTTGCCAAAGAAGAAGTGCACCGTCGCAATGTGCTGATTGTTCAGTGCAAAAGCGAACAGGGTAAAAAAAATGGCGATCTTGAGGACCCACCAGAGCAACCACAGGATGTGTTTCATCGACGACTCCCAGAAACTGCGGAGATTCTACCGTCTGGCTTGGTCCGGCCCGGCGTGGGCTGCTGCGGCGTCAAGGCGAGGGCTGCAAGGCATGGGTGCGCTGGTCAACCGCCAGGCGCAGGGCTTTGCCGGGCTTGAAGTGGGGCACTTTTTTTTCAGGGATGGCGACGCTTTCACCGCTGCGCGGGTTGCGTCCCATGCGCGGTGGGCGATAGTTCACGGAGAAACTGCCAAAGCCGCGTATTTCAATGCGATGACCGCTTGCCAGGGCATCGTTCATGGCCTCCAGAATGGCCTTTACCGCAAATTCGGCATCGCGTTGGGTGATCTGGGCAAATCTTGCTGCAAGTTCTTCAACGAGGTCGGAGCGGGTCATAAAACCAATACCTTTGCGGGACAGACCTTTGGCGCTGTCCCCAACTGATGAGGAAGAAAAAACGACCGGCTGCACCAAGGCAACCGGCCGTCCGTTCAGTTCAGCAATAACGGTTTAGTTATTGCTGTCGAGCTTGGCACGCAACAGCGCGCCCAGGCTGGTGGTGCCGGCGTTTTCACGGGCCGACTGCTGGCTCAGGGTGGCCATGGCTTCGTTTTGGTCGGCGGCGTCCTTGGCCTTGATCGACAACTGGATGTTGCGGGTCTTGCGATCCACGTTGACCACCACAGCGTTCACTTCGTCGCCTTCCTTGAGCACGTTGCGGGCATCTTCGACGCGGTCGCGCGAGATTTCAGAGGCACGCAGGTAGCCGATGATGTCGCCACCCAGGTCGATCTCGGCACCCTTGGCATCCACGGTCTTGACCTTGCCGGTCACCACGGAGCCCTTGTCGTTGATTGACGAGAAGGTGGTGAAGGGGTCGGAGTCGAGCTGTTTGATGCCCAGCGAGATGCGTTCACGGTCGACGTCAACGGCGAGCACCAGAGCCTCAACTTCCTGGCCCTTTTTGTATTCGCGCACGGCTTGCTCGCCGGGCTCGTTCCAGGACAGGTCGGACAGGTGCACCAGGCCGTCGATGCCGGCCGCCAGACCGACGAACACGCCGAAGTCGGTGATGGATTTGATCGGACCCTTGACGCGGTCGCCGCGCTTGGTGTTTTGCGCGAACTCTTGCCAGGGGTTGGCCTTGCACTGCTTCATGCCCAGGCTGATGCGGCGCTTGTCTTCGTCGATTTCCAGCACCATGACTTCGACTTCGTCGCCCAGGGCAACGATCTTGCTCGGGGCCACGTTCTTGTTGGTCCAGTCCATCTCGGAGACGTGGACCAGGCCTTCGATGCCGGGTTCGAGTTCCACGAATGCGCCGTAGTCGGCGATGTTGGTGATCTTGCCGAACATGCGGGTGCCTTGCGGGTAGCGGCGGTTCACGCCCATCCACGGGTCATCACCCATTTGCTTGAGACCCAGCGAGACACGGTTTTTCTCGGTGTCGAACTTGAGGATCTTGGCGGTGATTTCCTGGCCGGCGGTCACCACTTCAGACGGGTGACGGACACGGCGCCAGGCCATGTCGGTGATGTGCAGCAGGCCGTCGATGCCGCCCAGGTCCACGAAGGCGCCGTATTCGGTGATGTTTTTCACCACGCCTTGAACAATGGCACCTTCCTTGAGGGTTTGCATCAGCTTGGAGCGCTCTTCGCCCATGCTGGCTTCCACCACGGCGCGGCGGCTCAGCACCACGTTGTTGCGCTTGCGGTCGAGCTTGATGACCTTGAATTCCAGGGTCTTGTTCTCGTACGGGGACAGGTCCTTGGTCGGACGGGTGTCGACCAGCGAGCCGGGCAGGAAGGCGCGGATGCCGTTGACCAGCACGGTCAGGCCACCCTTGACCTTGCCGCTGGTCTGACCCGTGACAAATTCGCCGGTTTCCAGGGCTTTTTCCAGGGCCATCCAGGAGGCCAGACGCTTGGCGGTGTCGCGGCTCAGAATGGTGTCGCCGTAACCGTTTTCGATCGAGCCAATGGCTACCGACACGAAGTCGCCAACCTGGACTTCGGTTTCGCCCTGATCGTTCTTGAATTCTTCCAGCGGCACGTAGGCTTCAGACTTGAGGCCGGCGTTCACGACCACAAAGCTGTGCTCGATACGAACCACTTCGGCAGTGATCACTTCGCCCGGGCGCATTTCTGTGCGTTGCAGGGACTCTTCAAACAGGGCGGCAAAAGATTCAGACATGTTTTGATGCGGTGTTAAGCGCAGGTTATTTCGCGGTTTTAAGCGCGGGGTTAATTTTTGAACCTCATTCGCAGGGCGCCAGTGCGGCGCGAGGGGGCGGATGAGGGCCGGTGCATTGGCCGGGGCCGTTGCGGTTTTTGCCCTTCAGACAGGATCAGAAGGGCTGCTTGCCTTGCCACCAGTCCAACACCCGTTTGACCGATTCTTCAACCGATAAAGAGGAGTTGTCCAGCAGCCTGGCATCTGCGGCCGGTTTGAGAGGCGCAACGCTGCGGGACGAATCCCGGGCGTCACGTGCTTCCAAGTCAGCGCGAAGAGCGGCGAGTGTAATTGATTTTTCTTTTGAAATCAACTGTTTAAACCGCCTTTGCGCACGTTGTTCGGCGCTGGCGGTTAAAAATACCTTGAGCGGGGCCGCAGGGAAGATCACCGTGCCCATGTCGCGGCCATCGGCCACCAGGCCGGGCAGGCGGCGAAACCCATGTTGCAAGTCCACCAGCGCAGCGCGTACTTTGGGCAGGGCGGAGACTTTGGAGGCATTCATGCCGGCTTCTTCGGTGCGAATGGCCTCGGTGACGTCCTCGCCATCGAGCAACACCTGCTCACCCGTGAAATCAAGACGCAGGCCTTGCGCCAGCGCGGCGATGGCATCTTCAGCCGTGGTGTCCAGCGGCAACTGCGCGCGCGTTGCCGTCAGCGCGGTGATGCGGTAGAGCGCGCCCGAGTCCAGCAGGTGGTAGCCCAACTGGCTGGCCACTTGCGCCGCCAGCGTGCCCTTGCCCGACGCGGTGGGGCCATCGACGCAAATCACGGGAAT
>JALNWC010000293.1 GCA_023231075.1 Rhodoferax sp. | reverse complement strand
CTGCACGCCGAACTGCGCGCGCTGATTGCCAGCAGCCGCCAGCGCCTAGCCGGTGCAGTCAATGCCGAGCTGACCCGCCTGTATTGGAGTGTGGGCGAACGCCTACGCACCGAAGTGCTGGGTGGCGCAGACCGGGCCAAGTATGGTGACCAGTTGATTAACCGAGTGGGTGATCAACTGGCGCAAGAGTTTGGCCGTGGGTTTGAAGCCAAAAATCTGCGTCGCATGGTGCAGTTTGCCCAAGCCTTTCCGCTGCCCGAGATTGTCGCGACACTGTCACGACAATTGAGCTGGAGCCATTTTGTGAACCTGCTGCCGCTCAAAACCGAGCCAGCACGCCAGTTTTACGCCAGCCAAGCCGCCGCCAACACCTGGAGCGTGCGTGAGTTGCGCCAACAAATTGAACGCAAGGCTTTCGAGCGCACAGAGCTTGCTGCGTTGCAAGCCCCCATACCCCAAACCACACCCGCCCTGGTATTTAAAGATCCGTACTTCCTGGACTTTTTGGGCCTGCGCCAAGGCCACGACGAAGCCGATTTAGAGGCCGCCATCCTGCGCCAGCTGGAGGCCTTCATTCTGGAGCTGGGCCGTGGCTTTGCGTTTGTGGAGCGCCAAAAGCGCATGGTCATCGACGGCGACGACTTTTATCTGGATTTGCTTTTCTACCACCGCCGCCTGCGCCGCCTGGTGGCCATTGAATTGAAGCTGGGCCGCTTCAAAGCCGCACACAAAGGCCAGATGGAGCTGTACCTGAAATGGCTGGACAAGCACGAGCGCCAGCTGGGTGAGGAAGCGCCCATCGGCCTCATCCTGTGCGCCGAATCCAGCCGCGAACAAGTGGAGCTGCTGCAAATGCACAAAGACGGCATCACCGTGGCCGAATACTGGACCGAACTGCCGCCCAAAGCGGAGCTGGAGCGACAGCTGCATGCCGCCTTAATTGAGGCGCGCGAACGGCTGGCAAGGCGTGGGGTGTTGTTGGGGGACTTGGATGATGCGTGATGAGATGAGGGTCAGCAAAGGCCAGGTGTTTCCCGTGGTGACTGCGCCCGGCGTGGGGCATATGCCCGCGCAGGGTGAAGACGAGCAGGAGGCCGCGCGGGTGTTTTTTGTGGCGGCGTCAAGGGCTAGGCAGAGCTTGGTGATTGAGGTGGGTGTGGGAACTTTGGGCAGAGGCTGTCAGCGTGAATGATTGCTACAAAAGGACTTTTGTGCGCGCTCGATAGTATTTGGAAACTGGCGCATTAAAGGAACACTGAATGTCACTTAAGAACATGCAACGAACGGGACTGTGGAAGGCTGCTTTTGAGGATCAATCGGCCAACCCAGCCATCCATTACCATCCCCCGGTCCCATTTCGCCCGCGACCGGGCTCTTACGGAGAATTTATGTTCAGTCATGTGATGCTTGGTACAAATGACCTTGAGGTCTCGAAGAAGTTTTACGACGCGGTGCTCGGCACGCTGGGGATTGGCCCGGGGGTGGCCAACAAGAACCGTTATTTCTACCGCAGCCCCACCGGCTCATTTGCCATCACCACGCCCATCAATGGCGCGCCCGCGACCCACGGCAATGGCAGCACCATCGGCTTTGCCGCAGCGTCCGCAGCGCAAGTGGATGCCTTTCACGCGGCCGGCGTGGCCAACGGCGGCACCACTTGCGAAGACCCGCCGGGGTTTCGCGAAGGCGGGGCGGTCAAGCTCTACCTGGCGTATTTGCGCGACCCCGACGGCAACAAGATTCGCGCCTCGCACCGGCCTGCCAAATAGACCAGAACACGCTGACGCTGCACCCATGACCCACGCGGTTTTCCGCTTGCGCAGCGCCCGCCTGGCGCGCGCCGTCAAACCTTTTCGCGCCCGCGGCGGCCCCGGTGAGCGTTGCCCCGGCTGCCGGGTGATGCACAGCCACTGCCTGTGCGCCTTGCGCCCGAGCGTGGCCACGCGCGCCGGCATGTGCCTGCTGATGGCCGACATCGAGCCGCTCAAGCCCAGCAACACCGGCTGGCTGATTGCCGATGTGGTGGCCGACACCTTTGCCTTTGGCTGGGCCCGCACCGAGGTGGACCCGGCCTTGCTGACGCTGTTGGCCGACCCGCAATGGCAGCCCTATGTGGTGTTTCCCGGCGAATTTGTGGCGCCCGGGCGGGTGGTCACCGCGCTGCTGCCCGACGCTGCCAGCGATGGGCAGCAACCTAAGCGCCCGCTGTTCGTGCTGCTGGACGCCACCTGGTCCGAGGCCGGCAAGATGTTTCGTAAAAGCCCCTACCTGAACCACTTGCCGGTGCTCAGCCTGCACCCGGAGCAGCTCTCCAACTACCGCCTGCGCCGCTCCAGCCGCGCCGACCACTTTTGCACCTCCGAGGTGGGCGCGCTGTGCCTGGCCCTGGCCGGCGAGCCCCACGCGGCCGAGGTGCTGGACGCTTACCTGGAGGTGTTCACGCACCACTACCTGCAGGCCAAAAACCAGCAGCCGCTGGACCGGAACGATGCCGCGCACCAGCGTTTGCGGGACTTGGAAAGGTTTGCGGGTCAGACCCCTCGCGCGGCGACGTGCTCTGACCCCAACTGATCAAAGCAAGCCGCAGGGTGACAATCAGCCTCCAACACAAAGAGCCCCCCATGACCCAAGACCAGAACCCATCCAACGAATCAAACACCCCGGCGCTGTGCGATGCCTGCGCCGGCATCCAGCGCAACTGGCGCCGTGCCCCCGGCCATGCCGAGCTGATGCAAGGCGTCAATCGCAAGGAGCCGCGCCGCCACGGCCAGGTCACCGTCACCCGCTACGTCTGCGAGCGCTGCGCCGCAGTCTGGGACTATGAAAACGACAAGACCAACCCCCATGCGGGTTGGTCCTTGCTGGGCCAGCTGGACGCCGCCGGCTGAGCTTGCCGCCGTGCACATCCGCCAGGCCCTCGACGCCAAAGCCATCACCCTCATGGCGCTGCTGTGCGCCATTTGGGGCCTGCAGCAGGTGGTGCTGAAAGCCACCGCGGCCGACATTGCCCCCATCATGCAAATTGCGCTGCGCTCGGGCGTGGCCGCGCTGCTGGTGGGGCTGGTCATGTGGTGGCGCAAGGAGCCCATGAACCTGCGCGACGGCACGCTGCGCCCCGGCGTGGCGGTGGCGATTTTTTTCGGCTTGTTTGTTGCCTGTCAGGCCGTAGTCCGCCGGGGCAATTACCATCGCTGTCTGCAAACGCAACAAGTACGTTCCCCAACCCATTCAACTGGCAAGGCCCCATGTCATTTCAAACTATTTACCAAAGCAAACGCGTCACCCCTGAAGGCGCCCTGGATCAATTACGCAACGGCGACTTCATCGTCGTGCCCACCGGGGTTGGCGAGCCGCCGACGCTGCTGACGGCCCTCTCGGAGCAGCGTCGCCGCTTCCAGGACATCAAGGTGGCGCAGATCCTGGCGGTACGCAAATTTGATTATTTCGACCCCGAGACCGCGGACCATGTGCGCCACATGGCCTTCTTCTTTGGCGGCGCGTCACGCGCAGGTGGGCAACAAGGCTCGGCCGATTTCATTCCCTGCAGTTTCTCCGACATCCCGGTCATGATCCAGCGTGGCCAGATTCCGGCGGACGTGGTGTTCTCCATGGCTTCGCCGATGGATGAGAAGGGCTTTTTCTCGCTCAGCCTGGGGCCGGACTACACCATGGCGGCCGTGGCCAAGGCGCGCGCCATCGTGCTCGAAGTCAACCCCAACGTGCCGTTTGCCTACGGCAATTGCCATGTCCACATTTCACAGGTCAGCGCCCTGGTGGAGAGCAGCGAGCCGGTGCTGGAAGTCGGCCTGCCGAAAATCGGTCCGGTGCAGCAGGCCATTGGCAAGTACGTGGCCGACATGATCGACGACGGCTCGACCCTGCAGATTGGTTATGGCGGCATCCCCGATGCGGTGGTGATGCAGCTGGCCGGCAAGCACGACCTCGGCATCCACACCGAAATGATCGGCGACGGCATTCTGACGCTGATCGAAAGCGGCGCCATCACCAACCGCAAAAAGAACTATCTGCCCGGGAAAATGGTGGCCACGTTCGCGCTCGGCTCGAAAAAACTGTACCAGTTCATGGAACGCAACCCGGCGCTGGAAATGCACCCCGCAGATTTCACCAACGACCCCTACCTGGCCGGACAAAACGACAAGCTGGTGTCGATCAATGCCACGCTGCAGATCGACTTGCTGGGCCAATGCGGCTCGGAAAGCCTGGGCCCCTTGCCCTACTCGGGCAGCGGCGGCCAGGTGGACTTTGTGCGCGCCGCCAACCGCTCGCGCGACGGCAAGTCCTTCATCGTGCTGCCCGCCACCGCACGGGACGACACCCTGACGCGCATCGTGCCCACCCTGACGCCGGGCACGCACGT
>JALNWC010000292.1 GCA_023231075.1 Rhodoferax sp. | reverse complement strand
GCCAGCGGCGAAACTGCCGTCAAACGCACAAAGCACCGACGAGCTGACCATGGCGCCACTTGAAATGCTCCAGTAACCCGAAGCCGCGTTGTGCACCGAATTGTGAAAGCGCGTGGGCGAAATCAGCCGGTCGCTTGACGCCAGTGCGCTGCAAATCTCATGGCAATTGAGGCCATCCCCGCTGGACGATGTAAATACACTGGGCAAGGCGCTCGCCTGCAAGCTTGAGGCCATCACCGCTTCCTGGCCGACGGCCAGCGCCACCTTGACCACCTTGCCCGCGCGGCGGCGCTCAGCCGCTGGCAGTGCCATCGGCAGCGGCACGATGCAGCGCGCGGCCTGGTAGGTTTCAGTGCCTTCAAGCGCCCCACGGCCTTGCGCCCAGTTGCCCAGGCCAGGGCCCAGCAGGCCGATGCCTTCGACAAAGACGGTGAGGGGCGGCGCTTGCAAGGCAGAAGGCAGTGTCATCGTTTTACCTTAACCGGCACGGCCAAAAATCAGGCTGCAATTGGTGCCGCCAAAACCAAAAGAGTTGCTCAGCACACGGTTCACGGCTTGCTCGCGGTTGTTCAACAGGTAATTGAGTGCCAGCGCCGGATCGGGCTGCTGCGTGTTCAGCCCACCCGGCAGCAGGCCGTGTTGCAGCGCCAGCGCGCAAATCACCGCCTCCAGGGCGCCGGCCGCGCCCAGCGTGTGTCCGGTCGCGCCTTTGGTGGAACTGCAGGGCGTACGGGGCCCGAACAGCGCTGACACCGCCTTGGCCTCGGCCGCATCGTTGCTTGGCGTGGCCGTGCCATGCAGGTTGATGTAATCAACGTCGGCAGCGCCGAGCTCGGCCATCGTCAAAGCCTGCTGCATCGCCATGCGCGCGCCCAGGCCTTCGGGGTGGGGGGACGACATGTGATGAGCATCGCTGGATTCACCGACACCGAGCAGCAGCACGGCGTCACGATCCAACGGCTCGGGCGCCGGCTCCAGCAGGGCAAACGCCGCCGCCTCGCCAATGGAAATGCCGTCGCGCCCGGTGTCGAACGGGCGGCAGGCCTGCGTCGACATCAGGCCCAGGGAATTGAAGCCATACAAGGTCGTCAGACACAGCGAATCGACGCCGCCCACCACCGCCGCGTCGATCAGCCCCGTCGCCATCAGGCGCCGGGCCGAGGCAAATACCTTGGCGCTCGATGAGCACGCCGATGACACCACGAAGGCCGGGCCGCTCAAGCCCAGGTAGTGACGCGTGAAATCCGCGACGGAAAAGGTGTTGTGCGTGGTGGCGTAAACAAAATCGGCGGGCAAGGCGCCGCTGACCGGATCGCGCCGCCGATAAGCCAGCTCGGTTTGCAGAATGCCGGAGGTGCTGGTGCCGATGAAAACGCCGACGCGCTGCGGCCCGTACTTCTTGCTCGCGGCGGCGACCGCCTCGCTAAAACCGTCTTGCAGCAGGCCCAGCAGCGCGAGCCGGTTGTTGCGGCAATCAAAGGCTGCCAGTGGCGTCGGCAACTGCACCGCGTCCACGCCGGCGACCTCCCCCACAAACGTGGGCAGATCGACCGTGTCGAAGGTGCACGGCGCCAGCCCGCCACGCTGCTGGCGCAGTGCGGACAGGGTCGCTTCAAGCCCGCAACCGATGCTGCTGGTGGCGGTGAAATGGGAAAGCCAGAGCGAGTTCAGGGGAAGCCAAGCCGATCCAAAAAAAGTGAGCCGGAGTCTAGCAAATTCAGGGGGTCGGGCCTGGCCTGCTAGCTTTTCAAGGGCACGAGATGGCGCAAGGACAGAGCGGCTGCGAGCCCCCCCAGCAGCAGACCGGCCGCGACATCCACGGCCACATGCTGGCGTGTGGCCAGTGTGGAATAGACGATGCCGGCGCACCACAGCCCATTGAACAGGCGCATCCACCACGGCGCGCCAAAGCGGCGCAGCAGGTAGTGCAGCCAGAGGCATGAAAAAATGGCGGTGGCCACATGCAGGGAAGGACAGGCATTGCCCGAGGCGTCCAGGCTCTTGAGGAAATCCACACCCGGATAGCGCGCCCAGTCGATATCGGCGGCGGGGACCGCGGTAGGCCACAGGAAGAAGATGACCAGGCCGCTCAAGCAAGTCCCCGCCATCGCCCGGCCGTACCCATAAAGTTCTTGCCGCGTTGCCAGCAAGGCCGGGGGCAAGGACACATAGACCCACAAGGAGACATAGAGCGGCATGGTCAGGGGTTCAAAGCTGATCAGCCGGTCCAGCAGGGTCAAGGGCATCACGGTGACGGCGCTGGCGGGGTGCTTGAGCAGGAAAAAATAGGCACCAAAAAACAGGGCGATGAACAGCATGGTGCCTATGCTTTTCAGAACCCTATGTTGGGAGAGGACCTCTGCCACCTGACGGTACCAGACGGTCTGCCGACGCGGCTCGTTCAAGGCTGCTCCTTCATGGCGATGCAGCTTGCCGCAAGGTCACAAAACGCAGGCCGGCGGCCGCGGCAGACGCCACGAGCGCCGGCAGCACTTCGAGCACGACCGGGATGCCCCGCGTGGTTCGCGCCGCATGGCCGTCGTGCAGCAGCAAAATGGCGCCGGCTTGCAAACCACTGAGCAGCTTGCCTTGAACGCGCGCAGGGTCGCTGATCCGGGTGTCGAAACCGCGTGCGGACCAACTGGCCAGCCTGAGTCCGAGCCGGGTCAGTACCGGGTCGAGAAAGGGGTTGCGCAAGCCGGCCGGGGCACGAAAAAACAGGGGGCGCTGGCCGGTAATCGCCGTCAACGTGTCTTGTGCCGCCTGCAGTTCACGCGCGATGCCACGCGGCCCCAGCAGCGAAAAATAATGGCGGTGGCGCTGGCTGTGGTTTTCCACCGCGTGGCCACGGCGCACGATGTCGCGGCACAGATCGGGGTAGCGGGCGGCTTTCTCGCCGATGCAGAAAAAGGTCGCCTGAACCGCGTAACGGTCCAGCAAATCGAGCACCAGCGGCGTGACGACCGGATCGGGGCCGTCGTCGATGGTCAGCGCAATTTCACGGCGGGCCACGGCCGCCAAGGGCAAGCGGGTCCAGTTCGGCCCCAGCCAATGGCTGCGCGGCCACAGGCCGACGGCCGCAATCAGCAGGTGATTGAGGGCCACGCCAGCCAGCGCCCAAGGCCATAGCGCGGGCGCAGTCAAGACGGCCCCCCAAGCCAGCAGATGAAGGACCACAGTGGCGCGGATCAACCAGGTCCGCCGCAGGGCATCACGCATGGGGTTTCCTGGCAAAAATCGCCGCATAGATCAGCGCCAGGATGACGCCCGGTGCCACGGTGACGCCCATGGCCTGCAACAAGGAGACCTTGGAAAACGCCAGCACGCCAAAGCCTGCCACCGTGGTGAGATTGGCAAACAGCATCGAGGCCAGGGTGCGCGGCGCAATCGGCGTGCGCGCATCCGGGCGGTCAAAAAACAAGGCGTAGTTGGAGCCCACGGCCACCACCAGCAGCAAGCCGACCAGATGCAGAATGATCAATTGCTGGCCCCACAGGGCGAGCCCTGCCGTGACGGTGATGACAGCCGCTGCCAGCGGCGCAGTGATGCGCAGCACGCGCATCGGCGAGCGAAAAACCAGCAGCAGCAAGCCCACAATGGCGACCAGTCCACCCAGCGACAGCAGCGTGGCTTCATGCAGATAGCCGCCGTACAGGTGATCGGACTCGGCTTTCATGTCCACGAACAGCACATTGTTCAAGCCCGTGCGCGTCAAGGCCGAGCGAATCTTGTCGGCCTGGATGCCCACACCCTCCGGCGCGGTGAGCGGCAACAAGGCGGTCCAGCGGTCCTTTTGCGCAAGTAGCAAGGCATCGAGCGCCATCGCCATGGAGGTCTGCGCCAAGTCGCTGGCCTGCAGCAGGGGCCAGCTGCGGGCGGCTTCAACGTCCGCCAGAAACGGTGTCAACAGTTGCGCACGCAAGGGCAAGCCCTGGACGGCTTGCGCCAGGTTGGACGCCAGCGGCGCCGCAAGGGGCAAGCTGGCCTGGCGGGCACGCTGCGTTGCTGCGCTGGGGAGATAACGACTGGGGCTTTGGAAGCCGGCCAGCTCGCCCTGATCGACTTGCGCTTGCAACAGCGTTGAAACCTGCTCGGCTGAGCGCAACACCTCTTCCTGGCTGGCGCCGGAGACAACCACCAGATAACGCACATCCGGCGCGCCCATGTCTGCCCGCAGGCGGGTATCGAGCGCCACATCGGCCGGCGAGACCGGGCTCAAGGACGCAATCTTGTCATTGAGCAAACTGCTGCGGCTGTTGATGAGAACGGCGCAGGCCAGCAGCAACAGCAGCGCGGCCGGCCAGCGCAGTGCAGCGGCGCGTTGCACCAGGCTAGCCAAGACGCGCCCGACGTTGGTGACGTCGTGGATGCGAAAGTTGGCCGG
>JALNWC010000291.1 GCA_023231075.1 Rhodoferax sp. | reverse complement strand
CGGGCGGGGGCGTCACGCAGCAGGCGCCGGACCAAGTCCATGCCATCCACCCCGCCTGCCGTGTTGCCGTCGAGCGCCAGCGCCGGTTCGGCCTTGAATTCGGGCGGCAGCGTGCGCATGCTGTGGGCGTTGACATAAGGCGGGTTGCACAAAATCAGGTCGTAAGGGCCGCCGTGTTCCGGCAGGCCGTCGCCCTGGTGCAGGCTGATGCGCTGGTGCAGGCCGTGGCGTTGCACATTGATGTGCGCCACTTCAAGCGCCTCGGCGCTGATGTCCGAGGCTTGCACCATGACATCGGGGTAGACCAGCGCGGCCAGCACGGCCAGGCTGCCGTTGCCGGTGCACAGGTCCAGCACCCGGTGGGTGGACGCGTTGAGCCAATAGTCCAGGCTGCCTTCAACCAGCACCTCGGCAATCAGCGAGCGCGGCACGATGGCGCGCTCGTCCACATAAAACGACACACCCTGCAGCCAGGCCTCGTGGGTCAGATAGGCGGCTGGTTTGCGCGTGGCGATACGGGTTTTGATCAGCGCGTCGACCTGGGTTTGCTCTGCAGGGCTCACCCGCCGCACAGGCGCCGGGTTGTCGGCGTCAGCGGTGGGTTCCAGCGGCGTGTCCAGCGGCAATTCGAGTTGCCACAGCACCAGCCAGGCGGCCTCGTCAAAAGCATTTTGCGTGCCATGGCCAAAAGCAAGCCCGGCCTGGGTCAACTGCTGTGCCGCCCGGGTGACGCAGTCGAGCAGGGTGATGGCCTCGCCATGAGGACGTGCCGCCTTCATGCCAGCAACTGCGCATGCAGCTTGTCGAGCACCCGGCGGTAAATGTTTTTCAGCGGCTCGATGTCGGCCAGGGCAATGTGTTCGTTGATCTTGTGGATGCTGGCGTTGGGCGGGCCGAATTCGATGACCTGCGGGCAGATCTTGGCAATGAAGCGGCCGTCACTGGTGCCCCCGCTGGTGGACAGTTCGGGCGTCAGGCCGGTCTCGGCCCCAATGGCGGCCACCACGGCATCGACCAGGGTGCCCGGTGGCGTCAAAAACGGCAGGCCGCTGAGCGTCCAGGCCAGGTCGTAAGCCAGGTCATGGCGCTCCAGCACGGCTTGCAGTCGGCTTTGCAGGGACTCGGGCGTGGATTCGGTGGAAAACCTGAAGTTGAAGTCGACCACGACCGTGCCCGGAATCACGTTGCTGGCGCCGGTGCCGCCGTGGATGTTGCTGACCTGCCAGCTGGTGGGCGGGAAGAAGGCGTTGCCACGGTCCCAGTCGATGCCGATCAACTCGGCCAGCGCGGGCGCCAGCCGGTGGATGGGGTTGTTGGCCAGCTGCGGGTAGGCGATGTGGCCCTGCGTGCCCTTGACGGTGAGCTTGCCGTTCAGCGAGCCGCGACGGCCGTTCTTGATCATGTCGCCGGTGCGCGTGACCGAGGTGGGCTCGCCCACGATGCAGTAGTCCAGCACTTCGCCGCGGGCTTGCAGCATCTCGCAGACCTTGACGGTGCCGTCCAGCGCCGGGCCTTCCTCGTCACTGGTCAGCAAAAAGCCAATGGTCAGCGGCGACTCGGGCTGCGCCGCCACAAATTCTTCGGTGGCCACGACAAAGGCGGCCAGCGAGGTCTTCATGTCGGCCGCGCCGCGGCCAAACAGTTTGCCGTCGCGCAGCGTGGGCTTGAAGGGGTCGCTGTCCCACAGCTTGAGCGGGCCGGTGGGCACCACGTCGGTATGGCCGGCAAAGACCAGCAGTTTGCTGGCCTGGGGCTGACCCGGTGCAGCGGTGGCAGGCCGTTTGGCCCACAGGTTGGTGACTTCAAAATCTGCCGGGCCACTGACGATGGTTTCCAGCTGGAAGCCGATGGCTTGCAGGCGCGCGCCCATGATGTGCTGGCAGTGGGCGTCGCTCGGGGTCTCGGAGGGGCAAGCGATCAGGTCACAGGCCAGGGCAAGGGTGGAATTCATGAATGCGTCAGTGGTTGAGGTCAAGCGTGATTTCGGTGAAGGTGGGCTCGTCGTCGTGGTCGTCGACAGGCGCCTGGGCCTTGGTGCGCGCGCTAAAGTCGTTTTGCAGGCGCCACATCAGGTTGGTGGGCGAATCGGCGAAGGCCAGGCCTTCCTTGCGTTCGACGACACCGGTGGTGATCAGGCGGGCGATGTCTTCCTCGAAAGTCTGGCTGCCCTCGGCCATGGACTTGCTCATGGCCTCCTGGATGCCGGAAAAATCGCCTTTTTCAATCAGTTCGGCCACCAGCTTGGTGTTGAACATGACTTCGACGGTGGCGCTGCGGCTGCCGGAAATGTTGCGCAGCAAGCGCTGCGAAATGATGGCTTTCATGGCGGCGGCCAGGTCTCCGAGCATGGTCATGCGCACTTCAGCAGGGTAAAAGCTCAGGATGCGGTTGAGCGCCTGGTAACTGTTGTTGGCATGCATGGTGGCCAGGCACAAATGCCCGGTCTGGGCATAGGCGATGGCGGCGGTCATGGTGTCACGGTCGCGCACTTCGCCGATCAGGATCACATCGGGGGCCTGGCGCAGGGCGTTCTTGAGGGCAATGTCGGCGCTGTGGGTGTCGGGGCCGACCTCGCGCTGGTTGATGATGGAGCGCTTGTTCTTGAACAGGAACTCCACCGGGTCTTCGATCGTGAGGATGTGGCCCGTCATGTGGATATTGCGGTGGTCGATCATGGCGGCCAGCGTGGTGCTCTTGCCCGCACCGGTGGCGCCCACCATCAGGATGAGACCCCGTTTTTGCAGCATCAGGTCGGCCAGCGCGGGCGGAAGGCCCAGGGTGGCCAGGGGCGGAATCTCATTGTTGATGTGCCGGATCACCACCGCCACCGTGCTGCGCTGGACCATGGCGCTGATCCGGAAACGACCCACGCCGGGCAGCGACAGGGCCATGTTGAGCTCAAGTGTTTTTTTGAGCTCTTCGATGCGTTCGGGCGGTACAACTTCGGCCAGCAGGGTCAGCGGGGCATCGGGCGGCAGGATCTGGCTGTTGATCGGAATGCATTCGCCGTTGATGCGTATCGTGGCAGGCGCATTGGCCGACAGGTAGATGTCGGAGGCGCGCTTTTCGGGCATCAGGCGCAGGATGCGCGCCATGGTGCCCAGGGGCGCGGCGCTGTCATTGCTGGTCATGGCCATGGGGATGCCCCTTTGGTTTAGTCGCGCAGCAGGTCGTTCAAGCTGGTCTTGGCACGGGTTTGCGCGTCCACATGCTTGACGATGATGGCGGCGTACAGGCTGTACTTGCCGCCTTCCTTGGGCAGGTTGCCGCTGATGACCACCGAACCCGCCGGAATGCGGCCATAGCTCACGGTGTCGGTGGCGCGGTCGTAAATCGGGGTGCTCTGGCCGATGTAGACGCCCATGGAAATGACCGAATTTTCCTCGACGATGACGCCTTCGACAATTTCCGAGCGGGCGCCAATGAAGCAGTTGTCCTCGATGATCGTGGGGTTGGCCTGCATCGGTTCCAGCACGCCGCCAATGCCGACGCCGCCGCTCAGATGCACGTTTTTGCCGATCTGCGCGCACGAGCCCACGGCGGCCCAGGTGTCGACCATGCTGCCTTCATCCACGAAGGCCCCGATGTTGACGAACGATGGCATCAGGACCACGCCCTTGGCCAGGTAGCTGCCGCGACGCGCCACGGCGGGCGGCACGACGCGCACCCCGGTGGCCTGCAGGCCGGCGGCGTCCATATGGGAAAACTTGGTGGGCACCTTGTCAAAGAAAGCCAGGTCGCCGGACTTCATGAGAACGTTGTCGTTGAGGCGAAAGCTCAGCAGCACGGCTTTCTTGATCCACTGGTGGGTGGTCCACTGGCCCACGCCGTCGCGGGTGGCAACGCGCAGGTGACCGGTATTGAGCCCCTGAATCACATGTTCGACCGCATCGGTCAGTTCCTTGGGGGCCGAGGCCGCCGTGATGTTGGCGCGGTCTTCCCAGGCGGCGTTGAGGATATTTTGCAATTGTTGGGTCATAGGGATTTTTGATGAAAATTGAATCAGGACGGGCGGGTGCGGACAAACTGGGCGACGCGCCGGGCGGCTTCCATGCACTCGGCCGTTTCAGCCACCAGCGCCATGCGAATGCGCCCGGCACCGGGGTTGTGGCCTTGCGCCTCGCGTGCCAAAAATGAACCGGGCAAAACGGTCACATTGTAAAGAGCGAACAATTCACGGGCAAAAGCGGTGTCGTCGCCCTTGACCTTGGCCCACAGGTAGAAACCGGCGTCGGGCAGGGCCACGTCAAGCACCTCGGCCAGCAACGGGGTCACCTGGGCGAACTTGGTCTTGTAGAGCGCCCGGTTGTCAATGACATGGGCTTCGTCGCGCCAGGCGGCAAGGCTTGCGGCCTGCACCACCGGGCTCATGGCACAGCCGTGGTAGGT
>JALNWC010000290.1 GCA_023231075.1 Rhodoferax sp. | reverse complement strand
CTGCCGCTGTTTCGCGCCAATTTGTGCCCGCTGACTTTTATGGACGTGCCCGAGCAGGCCTACAGCCGCGCCACGCTGGGCGTGTTTGAGATGACGCGCGTCGAGCTGCTGCGCGACCTTTACGTCTGGGCCTACGAACGATCCACGCAGGAATATCTGGCCATCAAACAAGACCTGGCAGAGCCCGACTCCCTTCGCTTGGCCTGGCGCGACTTCATCAAACAAACCCTCCGTGAAGTCATCTTGCACCCGCAAGGCGATCCACTGGCCAGCATTGCGCAATCCGTGGCCGAGCGTGTACCCAAGCAAGAACAAGCTGAAGTGCACGCACTGATCGTCGAAGAACTCAGGCGGCTGCACGAGGGGGTGCTGGCGCGCTACGGTCTGCGACCCTCTGAGTTGCTGGCGTGGCAAGCGCTGCATCGGCCAATGCGTACCAGCTGAATTTTTTAGCATCTTTCTGCCCCATGACTGTCTTGAACATCACCTTCTGCTGCACTAACACCGCCCCAGAGCCCTGGCTGGCCGGGCTGCACGCCGCCTTGCCGCAGGCCGAGGTGGCCGTCTGGCAGCCCGGCGCTGCCCAGGCTGACTACGCCGTGGTGTGGCAACCGCCCCAGCAATTTTTTGACGAGCAGCCGCAGCTCAAAGGCATTTTCAACATCGGCGCGGGTGTCGATGCGTTGCTGAAACTGCGCCTGCCGCCGCAAGCCGTGGTGGTGCGGCTGGAAGACGCGGGCATGGCGGTGCAAATGGCCGAATACGTCTGCCAGGCCGTCATCCGCCACTTTCGTGACCTGGAGGCCTATGCCACTGACATGCGCGCCGGGCATTGGACGTATTACAAGCCGCGCCAGCGTAGCGACTTCCCCGTCGGCGTGATGGGCTTGGGCGTGTTGGGCGCGCGGGTGGCGCAGGCCCTGGCGCACTTTGAGTTTCCGGTCAACGGCTGGAGCCGTACCCCAAAGCTTCTCGACGGTGTGCGCGGTTTCAACGGCGCGGCGCAACTCGATGCGTTTCTGGCAGCCAGCCGCGTGCTGGTCAACCTGCTGCCGTTGACACCCGACACCACCAACATTCTGAACCGCGAACGCTTGAGCCGGCTGCAACCGGGTGGCTACGTCATCAACGTGGCGCGCGGTGCGCATCTGGTCGATGACGATTTGCTGGCGCTGCTCGACAGCGGCCACCTGGCCGGTGCCACGCTGGACGTGTTTCGCACCGAACCTTTGCCGGCAGATCACCCATTCTGGCGCGAGCCGCGCATCATCCTCACCCCGCACACGTCTGCGCGCACCTTGCGCGAGGACAGCATCGCGCAGATTGCGAGCAAGATGGCGGCGATTGAGCGCGGTGAGCCAGTGGCGGGGCTGGTGGATGTGGGGCTCGGGTATTGATCAGAGCTTAGACGGCCGGAGCGCAGCGTAAAGAGTCTGTCACCACGGTCTGCTTTCTGATAAGCCAATTGGGTGATTCAGGCTGCAGGTCAGCCACCGTTGGTTGCAACCCACTTCGTGTCCGAAGCGGGCATACCCCGCTACAACTACAAGTCGAGACAAATATTGATAGACCCTCAGATACTCGACCTCGTCGTTCGGTAACAGAGTGTCAGACTTTCTACGGACATAGAGCAAAATGTTGATTAGTTACACATTGACTTGCTCTTTTATGACAGACCCATCAAAACCAGTAGTTGACGCTCTGAAAACGTTTTTTGAAGCGTCGAGTGACCCCATTCTTTTCACTGGTGCTGGCGTTTCCATGCTTGCAGGCTTACCCGATTGGAAGGAGCTGTTGCGGCAGATGGCGGAGTCAGTGCGTCCGGTAGACGCTATGACTGCGAACCAAATGACGGAAAATGTGGCAAAAGGTCGCCTAACCAAAGCTGCCGACTACTTCTGGATCACCGACGAGGTGCTAGACGGAGTTAAATACGAGACCATTAAGCGACTATTGAGCACCTACGACAGCAAGCCACTCGTACCTCTGGCATCGCTGCCGTTTAAAGGCGTCCTCACGACCAATTTCGACCGATCCATCCTCGATGCGATAGCAGAGGCGAAGAAGCAGGTTCCAAGGGACTACCGCCATGGTGATGCAAGCTTTTCACAGGCAGTTTGGGAAACCGAACTGAATGTTACGAGAATTCATGGATGCGTCGAAGTCCCACAGTCGATGATCCTCTCCGAAAGTCAGTTTCAAAAACTACTTGAAAGCTCACCATACATCGATCTGCTAACTCAGACATTTCTCCATAAACCGGTACTCTTTCTCGGTTTTTCTTTCTACGACCCAGCAATAAAATACGTGCTGGAACAGATAGATAAGCGGTTCGGACCTGCGCCCCCTGGACGCCATATGGCAATCGTTCCCGATACGAATGCCTCGGAGCTCATCCAGAAGGCAAACCGTTTGAATATTGCTGTAGTTAAATATGAATCGACCAGCGGCCATCAGGCCCTATGGGAGGGTGTTGCTGCATACGCGAAATCTTCAACCAAGGCTCCGGCGAAGGTCGCCATCCTTGCCGGGCACCCGTACGCTGCGGCAAAGCAGTATCTTGCTGCCTGTTATGCGCGCGTGGCCGTTACCTCAGAGCATACTCCGCTTCGCGAGATTGTCATTGAGGGGGTACTCTCTGCAGTCCTTCAAGAAAATCACCCTAAGTCATCAGGCCTACTGGACCTCCACGAAAGAGTTCGACAAACGCTCGGCGTCAAGGGAAAGGAAATAAACGTGCTTGTGGAGGGAGCCATAAAGGAGCTGGTCGGCGCCAAACTGGTTAGGAAACATAGGGATGAGGGTGTAAAGGGCGCCCGCTTCGCTTGGATAGGCACCCCGGAGACCACTTCCCCCCTCAACGACGCTATCGAGACGCTCAAGACCAGCATCTGTAATCGTGCCTATGTGCAGGAAGGGTGGAAACCACCGAATCACGTTGCCGACGTTATAGTTGTCTTTCTCAAAGAGGTCATCCACAAACGCGGTTGGGATCTGGGCGCCGCATTCGCTGCGGGGAAGGCGCCCGATACCGTATCGTTTCGTCCAGTGCTCGATGAATGCGGTCAAAGACTCTCGGCCTTCGACAGAGAACGCGTCGAACGCACAGTTGAAAGCCTCTTTCAACGTCCAACAGAGCAGGAAGCGGCGCTGCTCGGGGAGTTGGGCCGCATTAGTTTTGCCCTGGAACTTGCTTTCCAAGCGCCTCGGACAACATTGCTACACAAAGCGACGCTTCCTCGTCGAATATATTTCGACGCCAACATCTTGCTGCCCGCGTTTGTTGAAGGGCATCCTCACTACCAAACCTACGGCAACACTCTGCGGCGTCTTCAAGCTGCATCTTCAAGCGCCGGCAATAAGCTTCAGTTACTTGTCTATCGCGGCTATCTCAACGAGATGATTAGCCACAAAAATGCTGCATGTACTTTTGCAAAAGAAGCTGGCGCGGAGTTCGAGGCGCTCGCTAGAAGCGAAGCAATTTATCACGGACCGGGAAACATAAATGTCTACGTAGGCGCATATGTCAACGCTATTGCCTGTGGTCACGCACCTTATTTTGAGAAATTTCTCAACCGTGTTGCACCATATACGACTGAAACAGAATTGCGTCGATGGATTGAAAAGCAAGGATTTGTGGTTGTGGAGTCGTTCAAAGATGCGACCTACTCAAAGATATATGGCGTTCTCGAGCGAAGCAATGCGGCAAAGCTCTCTAACGGAAAGCAACCCATTTTGGTTGAGCACGATGCGCTGCAACTGACGCTCCTTGAGGCGGACTCTCAAAGAGGTGAGAGGGCGTTGTTTATTACGGCAGACCGCCAGCTTTACGAAGATATTGCGACAACACAACTCAGGCACCTTGCCGAGTTCATGGTAAGTCATGTTGGCATTGTTCAGCTGGTTGACCTGCTAGTCGGCCTGAAGACCGATGACCGGACGCTTGGAGAACTGCTCTGGAGCAACATGGTTTCAGAGCGTGCACATCGCATTCGATCATATCTAACCGCTGAAGCTCTTAGCAAATATGACGCAGCGCTTGTGATGACCATGCATTCAGTTATGGAAACTCAATCGGAGGCGATTGCTAAACGACTCGAACGAGAAGGAGTGGACTTAGAGGCGCATGACACGAATGCTAAGGTCAAGGCATTCAAGTCGCTCGGAATACTCGAAGCCAATTTCTTCGCAGGAATGAGTGAAGCCATCGAGAAGATCGAGAAGAGGGGATGACTAGGGATGGTCACTCGCGCCATCTTGCAGCTCGTTTTGAGTAAGCGCTCCATGAACCCCAGACTTGCGACCTGAATCGAAAGCGGCGATGCTTGGGCCATCTAAATTCAGATGGAGACGCGAGCATGAAGAAAGACAAGCAAGACTGGGCAGGCCACGTAG
>JALNWC010000289.1 GCA_023231075.1 Rhodoferax sp. | reverse complement strand
GGGCAGAACGCTGATCGACCGGCCGATCCCCGGCAGCGGCCAGCTCATCCAGTCGTCAGTGACGGTCACGCTGACCGTGGATTTCATGCGTGCGGTCGGCACAGGAATCCTGTTTGCATCGGCCACGCCCGACCATATCGGCAAGACGCTGGCCTACGTGTCGGTGAAGGTGACGCTCGACGACCTTGACGGCGACATCGTGTCGCGCGGCATCGGCACCTACCGCATCTACACCAAGTCGCTGGTCAAGCACGTGTGATGCGCTCCCGCTCCTGACCATAGCGCACGCGGCCGGACTTCGATCCGCGTACCGACACTGAACAGCCAGGACAGGTCCGACCCAGCCGTTCAGTATTATTCAGTGCTGGCCGAGCGGCGTGCGCACCACAATGCCGTCAAGCGCCGGGCTGAGCTTGATCTGACAACCCAGGCGCGAGCTTTCGTTGCGGCCCTCGGCAAACTCAATCATCGAATTTTCCATCGCCTCCATCGGCGGCAACTTGTCCAGCCAGGCGGCGTCGATATGCACATGGCAGGTGGCGCAGGCGCAGGCGCCACCGCAGTCGCCATCGATGCCCGGCACCAGGTTATTGACGGCGGCCTCCATCAACGACAGGCCGTCGTCGACCTCCACGTTGCGGACCGTACCATTGTGTTCAATGAAAGTAACTTTTGTCATGTTGATTCTCCAGAATGGGCGCGCCTTGGCAGCGCCCTTGTAAATTGATAGTTCGATGAAATTAAATCCATGACCCGGCACAGCGACATCAGCCGGCCAGGTCCTTCGCTGCGATACGTTCGTCGGCCAGCCGCTCGGGCGCGATGACGGTGCGGTTCGCAATCAGCGCTTTGGCCACCATGAACTCGACCGGGCGGTTGACCGCATCGACGGCAAGCAATCGCCCGTCGCGCAGGTAGAACGCCGCAAACGAACGGCTGTCGGTACTGCCCCGCATCACGACCTGGTCATAGCCGCGGTTGAGTCCCGCGGTTTGTAACTTGAGGTCGTACTGATCGGACCAGAACCACGGCACCTGCCGATACGGCCTGGCCTTGCCACACATGGCCGCCGCCGCCGTCTTGCCCTGCTCAATGGCGTTGTGCACCGATTCGAGACGCAGCCGACTGTCGTAGATCGCGTTCGGATGCTGCGTGCAGTCTCCGGCCGCGAAAATCCCGGGCGCAGAGGTCCGGCATTCCTCGTCGACGACGATGCCGTTGTCGCAGACCAGACCCGCTGCCTGCACCAACTCGACGTTCGGCAGCAGACCGATGCCGGCAATGACCAGGTCGGCGTCAATGCGTTGGCCGTCGCCGGTCACGACCCGCGCCAGCGAGGCATCGCCCTCGATGCCGGTGACCGTCGTCGCGCAGCGGATCGTCACGCCCGCCTGCCGGTGCACGCTTTCGAAAAAGCGCGCCACGGCCGGACAGGTGACACGCGCCAGCACCGTCGGCGCCGCTTCCAGCACGGTCACCGCGAGCCCCAGTTTGGCGGCCACGGCGGCGATCTCGAGTCCGACGTAGCCGCCGCCGATCAGCACCAGCCGGGCCCCGGGACGCAGAGCGGCACGAATGCCGTCAACATCAGCCACGGTGCGCAGATAGTGCAGGCGCGGATGGTCGGCACCCGGGCAGTCAAGCCGACGGGCACGCCCGCCAGTCGCCAGCAGCAGATGATCAAACGCCAGTTCGCGGCCATCGTCCAACCTCACCTGCCGCCCGGCGGCATCAAGTTCGGTGACGGCCACCCCGAGCAGCGTGTCCACACGCGCCTGCTCGTAGAATGCCGGCGGCTTCAGGAACAATCGCTCCAGCGGCAAGGTGCCCGCCAAAAATGCCTTCGACAGCGGCGGGCGCTGATACGGCAACACCGGCTCGGCGCCGACCAGCACGATGCGCCCGTCGAATCCCTCTTGCCGCAGGCTCGCAACCGCCTGGCCGGCCGCCTGACCGGCGCCGGCAATAATCACAGTTTCGCTCACGATCAGCGCGGCTTCAAGCGTTGATGCGGACGGGCAGCGACTCATAGCCCTTCACAAAGGGCGACAGCACGCGCTCGGGCGCGCCAACGACCTCGATCTGACCTGGATTGGGCCAGCGCTTGAGCAACTCCTCCCAAACGATGCGCAGCTGCAACTCGGCGAGACGGTTGCCCACGCAGCGGTGAATGCCGAAACCGAACGAAAGGTGATGGCGCGGCTTGGCGCGATCAATGATGAACGCTTCCGGAGTTTCAATCGCTTCGGGATCACGGTTGCCGGAGACGTACCACATGATGACTTTGTCACCCTTGCGAATGGACTTGCCGCCGAGCTCGGTGTCTTGCAGCGCGGTGCGCCGCATGTGCGCCAGCGGTGTCTGCCAGCGAACGATTTCCGGCACCATGGAGGCGATCAGGGCCGGGTTGGCGCACAGCTTGCGGTATTCGTCCGGATTTTCGTTCAGCGCCAGCACGCCGCCGGTCATCGAGTTGCGGGTCGTGTCATTGCCGCCGACGATCAGCAAAAGGAGGTTGCCCAGAAACTCTTCCGGCGTCATGTTGCGCATGGACTCGGTATGCGCCATCATCGATATCAGATCATTGCCCGGTGGCACGTTGACGCGCTCGTTCCACAGCCGGGTCATGTATTGCACGCACCCCTTGAGCTCCTCCATGCGCTGCTCTTCCGAATCAACAATGCCCGCACCGACCAGCGCCGTTGCGACATCCGACCAGCGCGTCAGCTTGGCACGGTCTTCCCAAGGGAAATCAAACAGCGTCGCCAGCATCTGCGTCGTCAGGTTGATCGAAACGAGCTTGACCCAATCAAAGGTCTCGTTGATCGGCAGGCCATCCAGCGCACGACCGGTACGCTCGCGGATCAGACCTTCGAGCTTGGCGAGGTTCTCCGGCGCCACGATCGGACTGACCGCCATGCGCTGCACGTCGTGCTTGGGCGGGTCCATCGCAATGAACATCGGCAGGGTTACCGCCGCATTGGAATCCATGATGGTGATATTGCCCTCGGATGAAAATATCTCCGGATGGGTCTCCACCTGCATGATGTCCTTGAACTTGGTCACCGACCAGTACGGGCCGAACATGCTGTCTTTGCAGTAGTGCACGGGGTCTTCGTTGCGCAAGCGCTCGAAGTAGTCCCACATGGTGTTGCTGCGGAACAGCTCTGGATTACTCACATCGATGTCCTCAAGCGGCATCGCGTATGCCCTGCTTTGGTCGTTTTGGCTGTTCACCACAAGCGCTTCATTCATACAGTGTCTCCTTAATTTATAAAACCACGACCACACGGAAAAACCACCGCCGCGGGCCGACCTTGCGTACATTCATTCATTGAATGCCAGCCCGAGATTAGTGTTATCTGCGATGGATGTCGCCTATCTAAAGATAGGGAAAACGGGCGCCAGGACAAACGCCCGATGGGCACAAGCATCAATGCATGTGCCCATCGGGCGATCGCGACTACCTCGACAGCGTTTTATTTCAGTTGCGGGTCAACATACGCCCGCGCGGCCCGGCGTAACGCCTGGCCGCGAGTGGAAGAGCAGCAGCAACCACCTGTGGCATCAGGATGCGGGCCGAGCCCAGCAGCAGAATCAGGCCACAGGTCATTGCAACCAGCGCAGCGTCACTCCATTTACTTCGTGACGTCCCCTCTCGGTCATCACTGTGAAGGTGGCCATCATCGACCGGGAGCACCCGGTAATTCACGAAATAAATACCGGGGCCTTCGGGGGTCATGGCCAGGCCGACACCTTCCCTGATCACGCGGATCGTCGGGTTCAAGGATTCCAGCCGCCGCCGGCAAGGCTGGTGAAACATAAGACGGTGCAGCGTCGTGCGTTCATTGCGTGCGCTCACAGGATATGGGCACGGCGTTTGCGCTCACCTGCGCACGACTTCGCGCCTTCGGTCATTTCTTGGGCCGTATGGCATCCGCCGTACCCTGAATGAAGGCCTTGATCTTGTCCACCTCTTCCATCGTCAGCTTGCCGGTGAAATCAGGCATGCCGCGTTCCATGGCCGGGCCTTTGAAGATGAACTTGTCCAGGTTCTCGATGAAGGCTGCATTCATGTAACCGAGGTTGGGGATGTTGCCGCCACGATCCACGCCGGGAACACCATGGCAGAGAACGCAGTTGCTCACATACAGCGCGGTGCCAGCCTCGTAGTGAGCCGGGTCGTATTTGACCCCTGCCAGCAGTTCGCCCATCCGATAAGCGACGAACTCAGGCATGGACGCTTTGCCGCCAACGGCAAAGGTGTAGACCGTACCCGGACCTTGCCGCTCGGTGGCCCGCTTTTCCTGACCGTAACTGCCGCCCCATCCCACGGCAATCGACACGTACTGCTTGCCATCCACCAGATAGGTGATAGGTGCAGCCACCACGCCGGT
>JALNWC010000288.1 GCA_023231075.1 Rhodoferax sp. | reverse complement strand
GCCTGTTTGTGCGCGCTGATGTCGGAAGCCGTGGCGATGAACAAGCGCCTGTCATTGAGCAAGGTTTCATAAACTCCCAGTGCCATGTGAAATCGGGAGCCGTCCTTGCGCCGTCCCAGCATCTCGCAACGGCGGCCGATGGCCTTTTTGACGTCGCTGTGGAGGTTGTTGTCGAGGTCGCCGTCATGCTTGCCTTGGCAGGGCTCGGGCATCAGCATCGAGACGTTGTTGCCGACCACTTCCGCTGCGCCATAACCGAACATCTGTTCGGCCGACTGATTGAACGATTCGACGATGCCCCGTTCGGACATCGCGATCACCCCGCTCTGAACGCCCTCCAGGATCACGCGCTGACGTGTTTTGATGTCCCGCAATTGTAAATTTCGCTTGAATCCGACATGAACCATCACAAGAACATAGCCCGCAAGTCCAACGATGCAAACCATGGTTGTTGGCCACGCGCTGTGCAGCGACAGCTTGAAGCCATTGACGCTGATCCACAACAGTGCGCCTGCCAGCAGTGCCACGATGGATTGCGGGACGCCCCGCCAGCCCTTGTTGGCCACGCTGTTAATCAGGTTTGCCAAAATTGCAGCGAAGCTCAACCAGATCGAAAATTGAAGTGCAGCGGCGAATAGGCCAAGGAGAACGGAGTCGATCAGCAGATTGATGCGCTCGGCCTGGACGGGTTTCTGCGCTGTGCTCGCCCGCCAATACTGGAAATGGGGGTAGACCAGAAAAAGCAGCCCCAGAAAAATCCAGGCAGCGGGACTGTAGCCCTTTCCGTAGATTTGCATGCTGGTCGCCACAAATGCCAAGGCGAAAGAAACCGCACGCACACGGTAGTGCATGCGCACCAACCAGGATTGCCTGATCCGCGCGCTTGTCACAACATCGCTTTGCGGAAACTGGAGATCGGTTTCGTCTGGATATCTCATCCAGGCGGATGTATCAGGGTTAGGGTGGCCATCGGAGAGATACACTGACAATAGCCTTTACGAACAGCTTGAAATGACACGTCTACCCGATGATTTTAGACGGCTGATCGTAGTGAAGGAGCTTGAGGCACGGATGGTCTCCTGCCTGTAGAGGGAGTATCAGAATTTTTGTGTGCGAGGCAGTTGAACCTAGAAACGGCAGTTGAGCGCTTTGCGTCCCTTGCCAGGCCGCATGAAATCAAGCGTTGACGGCTTGGCTCCTTCCCCCGCTGGGGGAAGGCGGGGATGGGGGCTGCGTCCTTTGAGTTGACGCCACTGGCAAACCCGCCCCCACAGGGGGAGGGAGCAAGTCAGAGTCCGCTGCTTCCGGCTCGTCCGGCTTAGGTTGAATGCCAGCCTGTGTCGTGTTTGACGGTTCCGGACTTTGACTTTCTAATGACCGGCCCCATGAAACTGAAAATGTCCGACAACTCGCTATTTGCGGTTTTGCTGCGCTCACCGTGGTGGATCAGCATGGCCATCGTGGCGGTGATCACGCTGTTGCCCTTCGCCATCGGCCAGGCACAGCACGCGGCCCCCGCTGGGCAAATGCTGCACCTGAGCCATCAAAAAATGGTTGGGCTCGGTGCCATAAGCAAGGCCGGGCGCTGCGTAACGCGGGTCCCAGAACTGGCGGAGCTGCTCACGTGCCGGACTCATGGCTGCGCTCCTGGTTCAGGCGCCCTGCCGAGGGCCAAGGTGTGCTGCGCCAGCCGCAGCACCGGCGCGTCGACCATTCGGCCATCAAGACTGAACACGCCACCACCGGCGGCGGCATAAGCCGTCATCACACGCTGCGCCCAGGTCAGTTCGGCGGCGGCTGGCGCAAACGCCGCATTCACCACCGCCACCTGTGCCGGGTGAATGCAGAGCTTGCCGCCAAAACCGCCGCGTCGGCTGCGCACCACATCGGCCTGCAACTGGGCGCCGTCCTGCGTGCCGGGCGTCACCCCGTCCACCGGCGCTGGCAACGCGGCGCGGCGCGAGGCCAGCAGCAAGGCCAGGCGTACCGGCATCAGCTCCGCCTCGTCGGCATCGCAGGCCAGGCCGGCATCCGCCTGAAAGTCGAGGTTGCCGAACGCCAGACGCTGCACTCGCGGCCCCAGCGCCAGCGCATCGATGCCATCCAGGCCAAGGACTGATTCGACCTGTGGCAACAGGCCGCAGTCAGGTCCCGCAGCCTCGGCAACGCCCTGCAGGTCGGCGTCGGTTTCGGCTTTCGGCACCATCACACCCGCCAAACCCTGTTGCCCGAACAACCGGAGCAGTTTCAGGTCGTCTTCAAACCAGGGTGTACCCCTGGCGTTGATGCGCACCAACAAACGCCCGCGCTCGGGACCGGCAAAACGACCGAAGGCATCGGCCAGCTGGTCGCGTGCTGCCGCCTTGTTGTCCGCCGCAACAGCGTCCTCCAGATCGATGATGACGGCATCCGCCCCCGACGCCAGGGCCTTGACAAACCGGTCGGGCCGGTTGGCAGGCACGAACAGGAACGAGCGCGCCAGCGCCAGCACCGAACGCGCGCTCATACCGGCGACCCCAGCAAGTCGCCCACACGCGGCCATTGCGCCACGCCCCACAACGCGGCCACCGCCGCCTGCATTTCAGCGGCTGTGGCACCACCGCTGAAGGCGGCCAGTCGCATCGCCTTGGCGGTAATTTCGTCGCGGCTCAGCGTGTTGCCAGGGTCACCCTTGGGCTCATCCACCCGACCCGTCAGGACGCGACCATCGCGGGTATGCACCGTCACCTTGCCGATCCAGCG
The DNA here is from genome assembly GCA_023231075.1 of Rhodoferax sp. Taxonomy (GTDB): domain Bacteria; phylum Pseudomonadota; class Gammaproteobacteria; order Burkholderiales; family Burkholderiaceae_C; genus Rhodoferax. The sequence goes on along the minus strand of JALNWC010000288.1, from coordinate 1,667 downwards.
CCGGGGGTAGGCACTGTCCACCTCGGCGTCGAGCACCATCGTCACGCGGTCACGCAGGGCCTGGGTCAGGTCGTCGCTGAAATGCTGCTCGAACTCCACCAGCCCCGCATGGCCGAAGCGCGCCACCAGCGCCAGCACCGTGCCCATGGAGAATTTGCTCTGGTGCACGGTGCTTGGGCTGACGACCGGCCCCAGCACGTCGATGGCCCCCTGGTGCACCTGCGTGACCACGCGCGCCAGATCGTCGGGCGCCAGGCCGTACCGCTGCATCACCTGCAGCAAGGCATCGGCCGCCGGGTGCGTGTGGCGGCAGGAGGCGTGGTACTTGAACGAGGTCTCGGCCGTGGCCCATCGACTGCCGAGGCCGTCGGTGAGTCGCGCCGGATCGGCGTCGCGCGACATGCCGGCCGCCATGCCCTGCGGACCCTCGAAAATCTGCGCCGCGCCGGTAAAGCCATCCTGCGCCAGATACGCCGCCATCAGGCCGGCCGCCGCCGCGTGCGCGGTGTGCAGTTGCTTGCTGTCGGCCGCGGTGCGCAAAAACTCCCACAGGCCGGCGGACTGGGTGCCGGCCGAGCCAAAGGCGTGCTGCATGTGCGCCGCATCCAGCCCGAGCAGGTTGCCGACCGCAGCGGCCGAGGCCAGGGTGCCGGCGGTGCCGGTGGTATGGAACACCTTGTAGTGCGAGCGACCGAGAAACTCGCCGACCCGGATGCCGACCTCGTAACCAGCCACCGACGCCGTCAGCAACTGCTGGCCGCTGGCGCCGATGGCCTGCGCCACCGCCAGCGCGGCCGGAAACACCACCGTGGCCGGATGGAACACCGAGCCGTTGTGGACGTCGTCCTGCTCCGCCACGTGGGAAGCGGCGGCATTGGCCATGGCGGCCAGATACGGGCTGCTGCGTCCGCGCCTGACGATCACCTCGCTCGGACCGGCGGGCTGGTCGCAGCCGGGCATGTTTTGCGGCCCCATGCCGAGTGCAAAGCGCGTGATGCTGTCCACCGGCCGCGCGCCATGACCGGCCACGGCCGAACCGAACCAGTCGACCAGCAGGTCTTCGGTCTTGCGCACCACGGCGGCGGGAAGGGCGGCAAAGCGCAGCTGGGCGGCAAAGGCGGCGAGTTGGGCGGTGGGCGAATTCATGGGGCTCGTTCCTGTTCAAAAACGGTCAAATCGCGCCGCAGGCGCGCAGGGAGGCAATGGTTGCCTCGTCCTGGCCCAGCTCGCGCAAAATGGCCTCGGTGTGCTGGCCCACCGCCGGGATCGGGTCCATGCGGTAAGCAAAGGCATTGCTGCGTCCCGGTGGCATCAGCGCCGGGATGTCGCCGGCCGGCGAGCCCACGCTGACCCAACGATCACGCGCCTTGAGTTGCGGGTGCGCCCACAGGTCGGCCATGTCGTTCATGCGGGCATTGGCAATTTGCGCCTGGTCCAGCCGCGCCAGCACCTGCCCGGTGCTGAGTTTGCCAAAGGCGGCCAGGATCAGAATCCTGAGCGCCTCGCGGTGTGTGTTGCGGCGGGCATTGCTGTCAAAGCGCGGGTCGTTGGCCAGCGCCGCGTCCTGCAGCACCAGCTCGCAAAACAGCTTCCATTCGCGCTCGTTCTGCAGGCCCAGCATCACGGTGCCGCCATCGCCGGCCTGGAACGGACCGTAGGGATAGATG
>JALNWC010000287.1 GCA_023231075.1 Rhodoferax sp. | reverse complement strand
TCGCTCGCAGGCGACAGACCTAAGCGCTTGATTTAAAAGGGATTTCAACTTTACAAGCGGGATGTTGTCGCTCGTCGGCGACAAAAACACCGGTTTGCACCGGCTTTGCGGTCACTTTTCGGCCTGTTAATTCAGGACAAGCGTCAAGCTGTTGATTTAAATAGGTTTTTCAGGGCTGGCATAGGGTTTGCATTAGTGTTGGCATGCAGACCATTTGCCTCCCTTATTTTTACCGTCGCGGACATACCTTTGCGGCCCGCTTTGTTGCCCCGATAGTTGCCAGCCTGCTGGCCCTGGTTGCCGGTCAGGCGCAGGCGTGGACGCTCGACGATGTCGCCGGGCTCGCCCGCAAGCAAGCCCAGGCGCCCTTCAAACCGGCAAGCCACGCGATGCCGGCGGAACTCGCCAATCTTGATTACGACGGTTACCGTGACATCCGCTTCAAGGCGGACAGCACCCTGTGGCGGACGGACAAGCTGCCGTATGAAGTCAATTTTTTCCACGTCGGGAAAAGCGGCGACTCGGTTCGCGTCCATGAGATCACCCCGCAGGGTATCAAGCCGATTCCCTACAACCCGGCCGACTTCAACTTCGGGAAAAACAAGCTGTCACCGCAGGGCTGGGGCAATCTCGGCTTCGGTGGCCTGCGCGCCTTCAACAACCTGAACTCGGCGACGTACAAGGATGAGCTTGTCGTTTTTTCCGGCGCCAGTTACTTCCGGGCGCTGGGCAGCGGCCAGCGCTACGGCCTGTCCGCACGCGGCCTGGCGGTTGACACGGCGGGCAGCGCCAAGGAAGAGTTCCCGCGCTTCACCGAGTTCTGGCTTGAAAAACCGACCGGCGATGCGAAGAAGCTGGTGGTTTATGCGCTGATGGATTCGCCGCGCATGACGGGCTCCTACCGTTTTGACATCACGCCAGGCGAACAGACCGTGACGGAGGTGCATGCCCGCATCTTCATGCGCCCGACCGACACGCCCGTGGCGACGCTGGGGCTGGCGCCGCTGACCAGCATGTTCCTCTTTGGCGAGAACCAGCCCCGCCCCGGCGACTTTCGCCCGGAGGTGCATGACTCCGACGGCTTGATGATTGCCACCGGCGAAGGTGAATGGCTGTGGCGACCGCTGCAAAACCCGGCCGCCCCCGTCACGACCTCGTTCAGCATGAAGAGCTTGAAGGGTTTTGGCCTGATGCAGCGCGACCGCGCCTTCAACAGTTATGAGGACACCGAGGCCCGCTATGAACTCCGGCCCAGCGCCTGGGTCACGCCCTTGGGCGACTGGGGCGCCGGCCGGGTCGAGCTGCTGCAATTTGCAACGCCCGACGAAACCCACGACAACGTGGCCGCCTATTGGGTGCCGGCCAAAATGCCGGCGCCCGGTCAATCGATGGATTTCGCCTACACCATTCACTGGCAGGGCAAAAACCAGCAATTGCCGCCCAACGGCTGGGTCACGCAATCGCGTCGCGGCACGGGCTACACCAAGCTGGCAGCAGAGGCCCTGGGTCAGCAAATTCAGTTTGTGATTGATTTTGCCGGCCCGGCCCTGGACGCCTTGCCCGAAGACGCGCCGGTCAAGGCGATCGCGACCGCCAATGCCAATGGCCGCGTGACGGAAAGCCTGGCCTACAAGAACCCGGCCACCGGCGCCTGGCGCATGACCTTGCGCGTGCAGCGACTCAATCCGGCCCAGCCCGTCGAGCTGCGCGCCTTCCTCCAACACAACAAGCAAACACTGAGCGAAACATGGACCAACCTGATCACACCTTGATGCCCATCGGCGGGCGCAGCGTCTTGCGCGAAGAACGTCACCCCAATGCCGTCACGGCACCGCCGATCAATCGCGGCTCCATGGTGCCGCGCCAGTGGCGAGGTTTCTGGAACAGCCTCGCCAGTGCGGCTCTGCTCCCCGTGCTCAAGCTGACCGGGCGGGTCCAGGCCCAGGAGCTTCCAGCCGCTTTGATCGCGGACAAGCCTGCACCGTGGCAGCAAGCCGCCAGACGCCGGCGCGCCGTGTTCTTGCTGCTGACGGTGATCAGTACGGTACTGGCCACCAGTCTCTTCACGGACATACAGCCCGACTACGACAACGCCTTTTTGCAGTACGGTCAGGCCACACTGTTTGCCTTGCTGTCGGCTTGGGTGGTGACGGGCTTCATGACCGCAATGATGGGCTTTTACGTGATGCTGCGGGGCGACAGCCACAGTTTGTCGGCCAGGAAGGTTCAGCACCATACGCTCGATGCCGCCACGCGTACCGCCATCATCATGCCGATCTGCAATGAAGATGTGCGCACGGTGTTTGCCGGCCTGCGCGCCACCTGTGAATCGGTGGCGCTGACAAGGCATGTCCAGGCCTTTGACGTGTTTGTGCTGTCTGACAGCAACGACGTCGCGATTCAGAAAGCCGAACGCGCCGCCTGGGAAGAGTTGCGGACCCAACTCGCCAGCCAGCCCGAGCAGCCGCAAATCGAGGTCTATTACCGTCTGCGCAAGCGCCGCACCGATCGCAAGTCCGGCAACGTGGCCGACTTCTGCCGTCGCTGGGGCAAGGACTACCGCTACATGGTGGTGCTGGACGCCGACAGCGTGATGAGCGGCGACTGCCTGGTCTCCATGGTCAAGCTGATGGAAGCCAACCCCACCGCCGGCATCATCCAGACCGCCACCCAGGCCATCGGCCATGTCACCCTGCACGCCCGGGCGCAGCAGTTTGCCTCGCGCGTGACCGGTCGCCTGTTCACGCTGGGCATGCAGTTCTGGCAAATGGGCGAGTCGCACTACTGGGGCCACAACGCCATCATCCGTGTGGCACCCTTCATGGAACATTGCGCGCTGGCGCGCATTGCGGGCAGCGGTGGCATGTCGGGCAGCATCATGTCGCATGACTTTGTGGAAGCCGCACTGATGCGCCGCGCCGGTTACCACGTCTGGCTGGTGGCCGACCTGGTGGGCAGCTACGAGCAGCAGCCGCCCGATCTGCTGGCCGAACTGCAGCGCGACCGCCGCTGGTGCCAGGGCAACCTGCAAAACTCGCGCCTGATCGCCGAGCCCGGCATTCATCCGGTGCACCGCTCCATGTTTGCCACCGGCGCCATGGCGTATTTGTCAGCGCCCCTGTGGCTGGGCTTCATGACGCTGGGCACGGCGCTGTGGCTGTCGGGCTCGCCGATGATTTTCAACTGGATGCTGCTGCCCGGCGAATTGGTAGCGCTCTGGGTCTGGACGCTGTGCATGCTGTTTCTGCCGCGCATTCTGGGTCTCGCCGCCGTGCTGCTCAACCGCCAACAGCAGGCTTATGGCGGCACGGCCAGCCTGCTGCGCAGCGCCCTGCTGGAAGCCCTCATTGCCTTGCTGCAGGCACCCGTTCGCATGCTGGCGCATTCGCTGTTTGTGGTGGTGGCGCTCACCGGTCTCAAGCTCGACTGGAAATCGCCCCCGCGCGAAGCGGCGGCAGTGCCATGGCGTTATGCGCTGGCGCAACTCGCCCCGATGAGCTTGGTGATTGCGGTGCTGGCTGGCGGCGTCGCCATGATCGACCCCCTTGCCCTGGTCTGGTTGCTGCCGGTCGGCTTGCCGCTGCTGCTGTCCATTCCCATGACCGTCGTGACCAGTCGCGTCGGCTTGGGAACGGCGATGCGGGCGCAAAACTACCTGCTGATTCCCGAAGAAACCAAGTCGCCGACCGTGTTGCGCCGTGCCTGGCTGCACGCCAGCCAGCGGACCCGGCCACTGCTGCGAGCCGCCTGAGCCTTTCGGCAGCAAGGAGTCCAGAACTCTTTGCTTTCGAATTGATAGCAACTTAAGCAGAAGGGACGGTGGCTGGAGGCTGAAAATACATATCCAACCATCAGTCGCGCCTCTCTCGCCGGTGGCGCTCAATGCATTTTTGCAGAAACGACGGCTCTGGCGCGACCAGGCCCAATACCGGTGGCGATGTGGCTTGATTCGATGACCCGGTCAGTTCACCAGCACCAGTTTGCCCTTGCGATGGCCGCACGGGTTTACCTGCATGAAGTGCGGGCATGGCGGTGAGCCCTACCGGTTTGCCAAGCGTACATCGGTCGTCTTGAGATGCCGAGTCTGCAAGGCCAATGTGTTGCTCATGGCAGGCACTGTCATGAAGGACAGCCATACGCCGTTGTCTGTATGGTTCTGGGGTGCTTACCTCGTGGCGGCGCAGACACCCGGCCAGTCCGCGCTCCAGTTTCAGCGCCAGCTTGGACTGTCGCGCTACGAGACAGCGTTTCAGATGCTCCACAAGCTGCGTGCAGGTATGGTGCGGCCCGAGCGGGACTCGATCGGATCGCAGCATCCGGTCGAAGACCCCTGGTGCTTGATGGCAACCCTGAAAGAACCGATGCCCACCTGCCGATGATCCACATTGCATTCTCCAACCTGAAGACCTGGCTGCTTG
>JALNWC010000286.1 GCA_023231075.1 Rhodoferax sp. | reverse complement strand
TGACCCTTTACGGTATCGCCGACATCTGGCTCGGCAGCCTGAAAGCCGATCAAGAGTCTGCCAGTCCTGACGACGTCACCCATCTCGATAGCGGCGACGTGGATACCAGCCGTTGGGGCATGACGGGCTCTGAAGATCTGGGTGGCGGGTTGAAAGCCATTTTCACCCTTGAGGTTATGCCGCCAACCCAGGTAACACCATCAAATATGCGTCGCCCGGCATGGGTGGCTTCAACTTCGCCGCATCTTACGGCCTGGACGAAACCGCGAATGCAAGCAACGACATGGTGGACTTCAGCGTTTCCTACGCTGGCGGCCCGCTGGCTGCAAACCTTGCCTATCAGATTCAAAAGGAGGGGACGGGCGAAGATCTGAAAATCACGACGTTGAACGGTTCTTATGACTTTGGCATGGCCAAATTGCTGGCCAGCTATGCAAAAACCAAGTCTGCCTCCGGCTCGTCCGGCTTAGGTTCAAGGCACATCCGTCTTCAAAAAGCCGCCCTCGGGCGGCTTTTTTACGCTTGAGCCTGCAACGCAGTTGCATTTGAATGGCATGCCTTCGGCCCCGCTTCAATTTGTTGCATTGCCACCACAACTACGCCAGCCAAGTTGCGGTTTCCGGTCCGATTTAGGGCCAAACCGCCTGGCATCTGTTTCAATAGATACAACTTCCTGAAACAGGAGGTTGGCTCTGGGTTCTGAAGCAAATTGCTTTCAGTGCCTTATGTTTAACCTTGGAGAATTTTGAAATGAAAAAATCCCTGATCGCATTGGCCGTTCTGGCGGCTTCCGGTGCCGCTATGGCCCAATCTTCCGTGACGCTGTACGGTATTGCCGACGTATGGGTTGGCAACGTGTCAGTTGACGACGGCACGACCGACACTTCGCGCACTTTGATGCATTCCGGTGGCGTCAGCACTTCCCGCTGGGGCATGAAGGGCTCTGAGGACCTGGGCGGCGGCTTGAAAGCCAACTTCCAGTTGGAGTCGTCTATCAACATGGACGATGGCACAACAGGCTCTGGTTTCAACCGTCAGGCATGGGTTGGCTTCTCTGGTAATTTTGGTGATGTGCGCTTTGGTCGCGTCAGCTCGCCATTTGACAATGTTCAAGCCGCTTCAACCGCGCTGTGGGACTCTGACCTGTCTCCAGTGAACAACCCAGGCGGCGGCGTTTTCCGTACGGCTAGCGGCTTCATCGCCAAGCCCACCAACACGATCTACTACAAGACACCCAGCTTCAGCGGTTTCGGTGGTGAAGTGAGCTATTCCCTGGATGAAGACAACGAAGATGGCGTGTTCCAGCCGACCGAGATCGCGATCACCAGCTTGAGTTTGACCTACGCTGCAGGCCCGTTTGCTGCGCAATTCGCATACCAAGAGGAAGAACGCGCCGATGTACCAACCGATGATGACTTCACGTTCATGCGTCTGGGTGCGTCTTACAACTTTGGTATGGCCACTGCCAAGGCCACCTATGGTCGCGCTGAAAATGCCACAGGTACAGTTAGTGGCGCCACTCATACGGCTGATGCACAAACAGACGAATGGCAAATCGGTGTTGACGTGCCCATGTCTTCTGCTTTGACGCTGTCTGCCGCCTATGCAGAGTCGACAGATGATGCAATTGGCGCCATTCCTGAAGTGAAACGCAGCGGCTTCGGTCTGGCCGCGGCTTATTCGCTCTCCAAGCGCACCACCCTCTACGGTGGTGTCAAGACGGCTACCGAGGAACAAACTGGCGTGCATGACATCGACACCACCGTGTACGCTGTCGGCGTCAAGCACACGTTCTAATCCAGCGCTGGCGCAAGTCAGCTGACGATTAAAACCTGAAACCCCGCCTGGGCAACCCGGCGGGGTTTTTTCATGCCATCACGCCGGGATGGTCATACCGTGATCTTGTTGCACTCCCGGATTCCGCTGCGCTGCATCCGGGTTACAGGCCATATTGGCGGCATGTTTATCCAACGCCGATGGAAGTTGGCTGGCGGTTAAAGCCTGAAACCCCGCCTAAACAACACGGCAGGGCTTTCAATCGGCACCGATTGATCCAACTGCAGGGTCAACTGCTAAACTTCCCGTCATGACTTCCATCACTTTCGACACTCATAAATTCGTCCGCAAGTTGCAGGAGGCCGGCTTTAATGAAAAGCAGGCCGAGGGCTTGACGGAAGCGATGCGCGCTGCAATTGATGATTCAGAGTTGGCCACACGCCGTGATTTGCGTGAATTTGAGCCAAGACTTGATCCCCGGTTTGAAGCCATCAAAGGTGACCTGTCTCTGCTGAAATGGATGATGGGCGCCCTGATAGCCATAGCGGTGGCCAATTTCTCGAAGCAGTTTTTTTGACGGCCCTGCATACCCCCCCCCTCATCCAGGTGAAGTCTTGCGCGAGTATTTGCCTGTTGATATGTCTGTGACAGAAGTCGCCTTGCGCATTGGCGTATCGCGCCAGGCTTTTTCCAAACTTCTCAATGGCAAAGCTGGCGTGAGTGCAGAAATGGCTTGTCGGCTGGCTTCTGCATTGCAGACCCGTGCTGAATTCTGGTTGAGTCTGCAACAAGCCTTTGACCTGTGGCAGGTTCGCCAGTCAGGGCTCCCCAAAGTGCAGCGCTTAGGGCTCGCAAAGTAATAAGTTGTGCATTTTGACGGCCGGATTTGGGATGCAGTGCGAGGCGCAAGGCGCGCCGTTTAGCTCCGCTAAACAAGCGATTTGCAACGACGCAATGCGCCCAAAGATGGCCAGGCAAAAGTACAAGTTATTGCTTTGCGAGCCCTTAGCAGCCTGATTGCTCCACTCACCCCACCGGGTGCTCGATGACCCGGCCAATCTCTGGCCAGCGCCTGTGCAGAAACAGCCAGGCCAGCAAACCCACCGACAGCATGGCCAGCGACGTGGCCGCCAAGCCCACGGTGGAGTGCATCACCAGCGGGGCAATCGCACCGGCCACCACGCCATTGGCGCTGGCGCCAATGAAGGCCTGCAGGCTTGACGCCATGCCGCGCCGCTCGGGATGCAGGTCGAGCACCAGCAGGGTGATGACCGGCACCATCAAGGCCCAGCCGAAAGAAAAAACGGCGATCGGCAACATGGCCCAGGACGCATGCGCGGCAAACAGCGCATTGGCCAGCAGGTTGCTGAGCGCCATGGCGAGCATGATCAAAAACCCGTATTTGATCTGCTGCTTGGGCGCCCGGCGCCCCGCCATGCGGCCGCTGACCCAGGCCCCGCCCATGATGCCGCTGATGGTCAGTACAAAAAACCAGAAGAACTGGGTGGGCGGCAAGGCCAGGTGCTCACCCAAAAACACCGGCGCCGACAGCACATACAGAAACATGCCGTTGAACGGCACGCCGCTGGCAAACGCCAGCAGCACAAAGCGCGGGTCCAGCCCCAGTTTCCAGTAGCCCTGCAGCAGGTTGCGCACATTGAGCGGCTGGCGCTGCGTGAGGTGCAGGGTTTCGGGCAGCAGCTTGTAATTGGCCAGCCACAGCACCACCCCCACCCCGGCCAAAAACCAGAACACGCTGTGCCAGCCCAGCAGCGCAAACAGCACGCCGCCCATCATGGGAGCCACCGCCGGGGCCACACCAAAGTAAATGGTGATCTGGCTCATGACCCGCTGCGCCTGTGCCGGGGGAAACATGTCGCGCACCACGGCGCGCGACACCACAATGCCGGCGCCGGTGGTGAGGCCCTGCACTGCCCGGAAAAACACCAGTTGCTCGATGCTTTGCGACAAGGCACAGCCCACCGATGCCAGCGTGAATGCCCCCAGCCCCCACAGCACCACCGGTCGGCGCCCAACGCTGTCAGACAGGGCACCATGAAACAGGCTCATGAAGGCAAAACCAAACAGATAGGCTGACAGCGTTTGCTGCATTTGCAGCGGCGTGGCCTCCAGCGAACGGGCTATGCCGGCAAACGCCGGAATGTAGGTGTCGATGGAAAACGGCCCGAGCATGCCCAGCGTAGCCAGCAGCACCGCCAGCGCCCAGCGCGGCGCCATCCACAACTGCTTTGCGTCAGGGTTCAACGGCAGCCTTAGCGCGGCACACCGAGCAAGGTCACCAGCACAATCAGCACGCCCAGGCCCAGATTGACCGCCACCCAGGTGCGGATTTGTGCCAGCACAGCGGCCCCCGCCGGCCAGTCCGCGGCCTGCGCCGCACGGCTCAGACGCTGGTAGAGGACAAAACGAATATGGCCAAAGATCAGCATCATCACGATGCCCAGCGTGGCCATGACCGTCCACTCCAGCGGCATGCTGAATTGCGACCCGGCCTGCGCCACCTGTTTGGCCACGTTGCCAATCATCCACAGGCCGCTGAGCAGCGTGATGGCAATGGCCGCCAGCACGGCACCGAAAAACCGGCCGAGTACGGCGTGCATCAGACGCACCCGCACGGCGGGTTCAAACGCTGGCAATGCCGGGCGCAAAAAGAAATGGGC
>JALNWC010000285.1 GCA_023231075.1 Rhodoferax sp. | reverse complement strand
TGGAATCAGGCGCGCCCGAAAGGGCCAAGGCTCCTGAACGAGCACTTTGTCGTCTTTCGTCGCATAGATCGGCACCGGAGGATGGTACGTTGCTGTCGCGCCGAAAATTTCCTTGGCATCGTGTCTGCCGTTTTTTGGAGCTAAAGGGATACCCCGTTATTTTGTCCAGTTATATTTGCCTAAGCTGTTGATTTGTATTGATTCTAGCAACATGGATAAACACCTGTCAACACCCATTTGTTCCGACTGTTAATCCGTAGGTCCCTGGTTCGAGCCCAGGTCGAGGAGCCAAATGATTCAAACCCCAAGTGTGCAAATGCTTGGGGTTTTCGTCTTTATGGGCTTGCTCTAACCTGCTTGGCTTCGTTTCAGTGTATCGACATGGAGCACATCTGGCCAGCTAATGCAGCCCGCATGGAACAGCGGTGGTTCTGCATTGGTTCGGTTGGACTGATACAACAGGTTTCCTGAAATGAATACAAAAACTCTCAATGCTTGGACCTCTCCGTCATTGACCACCGTTGGCCGATGGTTGCTTCCCGCGTGCTGCATTTTTTCCCTGCAAGCCTGTGCCGAGGTGGCCGTGGCCGACGCTGCGGTCACGGTGGTTGCAACCGGGGTAAAAGTCACAGCCAAGGCGGTTGGTGCTGTCGCTGGTGTCGTGATACCGGATTGAAATGACGATTGGCTTGTTCTGGAGGTCGTCATTCTGGTCACTGGTCCTGATCACCTTGTGGCTGTCGCTCATTCCAGCAGATCAAGTCCCGTCAGCCTTCCACTTCCGGGACAAAGCACAGCATGCACTTGGGTTTACTGGGTTAGCGCTCCTGGGCCTGATGGCTTATCCAGGTCGTATCCGTTTGCTGATGCTTGGCTTGGCGCTCCTTGGGGCCTGTATTGAGGTCGCACAATGGATGACCGGCTGGCGCCAAGGGGACTGGCAAGACTGGGTTGCTGATTGTGTGGGGTTGGTGATGGGGTACTCGGTTTGGCGCTTGGGGCGATTGCTGTTCAAGCCACGGACCTGATTCGAGACAACAACGCCAGGACGGTAAACCCAACGAAAAAGGGCAGAGCTCATAACGAACCCTAGCCCTTCTAGGTGCTTCCTCAGGTATGGGAAGCGTCATGACGGCGAACCGTCAGTCAGGTTTGAGCGTATGTGTGGTCCATGGTCATCGATTGGGCTCCTTTACCGAGAAGAAAGACTCGGTCGCAAGCAAATTCTGCTCCGGATTTCTTGAGCAGTCAATTACTGGCACCAGCACCAAGGAGATCAAACACAAGGCCGGTCGCAGGTGCTAAAGTGCATGGTTGATGCTCTGCTGCTGAACACCATCGAGTCAGCATACGTCCAGTAGCAAAAGGGGAAAAACCAATGGTGCTGCTCGAATTTTCCATGACTCCATCCACCAAAGAGGAAAGCAAGAGCCCGTATGTGGCCCGTATCCTTGATGTCATCGACAGGAGTGGCTTGTCCTACCAATTGACACCCATGGGCACGATCATCGAAGGCGATTGGGCTGAGGTCATGGCAGTGGTCACTGACTGTTTCAAAGCTCTTGAGGGCGATTGCCCACGTATCAGCTCGCAAATCAAGATCGACTATCGGGCGGGTGCAAATAGCCGAATGAAATCAAAAATGGAGGCCATCGAGACCATCCTGGGTCGCAAGCTGTCGACATGAGAATCAATCTGGTCACACCGTTTGCAGAAAAAGATAAGGCCAAAGCCTTGGGGGCACGCTGGGATGCCGCCAAGAAGTGCTGGTACGTCGTTGATGTTGCAGACCTCACGCCGTTTCTGCGCTGGATTCCCAATATGGACGCAGCTATGGCCGGCTCGGACGCTGGGATAAAGCTGCCAACAAAAGACGCCTCAAAGAATCAACTCAATGAATTCAAAGGGCTCACAACCGGCCCCACCGAAGTGCCGCACTGTGGATGCGATGTCCTACCTTGGGAAGATTGCGTGCATACGGAGAAACAGTAGTGGCTTCTGGTTCGGCCAAGTGGGATGCCATTCTGGCGATCAATCTGACTTCGGCCTTTCACACCACGCGGCTGGCCTTGCCGCACATGAAAAAGAACCAGTGGGGGCGCATCATCCAGGTGGCTTCCGCCCACGCATTGGTCGCCTCGCCCTTCAAGTCCGCCTATGTGGCGGCCAAACACGGCATTGCCGGTCTGACCAAAACGGTGGCGCTGGAAGTGGCCGAGCAGGGCATCACCGTCAATGCGGTTTGCCCCGGTTATGTCTGGACGCCCTTGGTGGAGAAGCAGATTCCTGAAACGGCCAAGGCGCGTGGCATCACCGAGGAAGAAGTCATTCAAAACGTGCTGCTCACCGCCCAGCCGACCAAGAAATTTGTCACCGTCGCGCAGGTTGCAGCCCTGGCTGGTTTTCTGGCCAGCGATGCGGCGGCTTCCATCACCGGTGCAGTGATTCCGATTGACGGTGGCTGGACGGCACACTGAAAGCACCCATCATCATGAATATCCAGGACATTTTGCAATTGCCGTCGATGCCAGCGGCATCGCCCTCGTATCCGCGTGGCCCCTACCGCTTTATTGACCGCGAATACCTGATCATCACTTACGAGTCGGACCCCCAACCGATTCGCGACGCGCTACCCGAACCACTGGAACCCGATGGCAGCAACACCGTGCTGTATGAGTTCATCCGCATGCCCGACTCCGCCGGGTTTGGCAGTTACACCGAATCAGGTGTGGTGATCCCGGCACTGTATCAAGGTGAGCATGTCAACTTCACCGCTCAGATGTACCTTGATGATGCGCCACCGATTGCCGGTGGCCGCGAGATTTGGGGCTTCCCTAAAAAACACGGTCAGCCTAAGTTGGCCGTGGTGCAAGACACGCTGACCGGCACACTGGCTTACGCAGGTGTGCAGGTCGCCGTGGGCACCATGGGATACAAGCACCAACATTTGCTCTACGACGTGGCAGGCAAGAAGCAGTGCTCCTCGGCTTCCATCATTGAAAAAATGAGCAAGACCCAGGTCAACCTCAAGCTCATTCCTGGCGTGGACGGTGAGTTGGCCATTGCCCAACTGGTGGCCTATAACCTGGCGGATATTGCCGTACAAGGCGCCTGGTCCGGGCCGGCGCGGTTGCACCTGGTGCCCCATGCCAATGCGCCAGTGGCGGATCTGCCGGTGCGCAAGGCCATGGGTGGTCTGCACTTCATTGCCAATTTGACGCTGCCATACGGCCGCGTATTGCACGACTATCTGGCCCCAGTGGGCCCCCTACCCACAGGAGCATGAACCATGACAAAAGCCAAATCAAACAAACTGCCAGGTCAGGTTGTTCTGGTCATGCAAGGCGGCGGTGCACTGGGTGCCTTTCAGGCCGGGGTGTATGAGGCCATGCACGACGCCGGCATTGAGCCAGACTGGGTGGTGGGCACTTCGATTGGCGCCATCAATGGGGCCATCATTGCGGGCAACTCACCTGCCAACCGGATGGACCGGTTGCGTGAGTTCTGGCAGCTAGTGGCCAGCGCCCATACCTCATCCGATCTATGGAGCGCTTTTGGCTTGGGTAAGCTGGTCCACAACCTGGGTGCTGTGTCGTCGGGCATCCCCGGATTTTTCACCCCCAACCTGCAGGCCCACTTTGGCGCACAGGTGCCGCTTGGCATTACCAACGCCAGTTATTACAGCACCGCTGCCCTGCGTGACACCCTGGAGCAGCTGGTCAATTTCGACCTGATTGCCCAGGGTAGCACCCGCTTGACCTTGGGTACTGTCAATGTAGCGTCTGGGCGGATGCGCTACTTTGACAGCCGTGAAGATGGCGTGGGACTCGATCATGTCATGGCATCCGGTGCGTTGCCGCCAGCTTTCCCCGCCGTAGAAATTGACGGTGAGCATTATTGGGATGGTGGCATTTACTCCAACACACCGATTGAAGTGGTGATGGACGACAACCCACGGCATGATTCGGTCATCTTTGCTGCCCAGTTATGGCAACAGGAAAATTCCCTGCCAAGCACCATGGCGCAGGTCAGTAGCCGACTGAAAGACATTCAGTTTGCCAGCCGCGCAGAGAGTCACCTTAGACGTCAGCAGCAAATTCACCATCTGCGCCATGTGGTGCGCGAGTTGGGGCGCTTGTTGCCACCGGGGGCTCGAACTACGCCCGAAGCCCAGGAACTGTTGGGCTGGGGTTGCGGCACGGTGATGCATGTGTTGCCCATGCAGGCACCCGCACTGCCAGGCGAAGACCATACCAAAGACCTCGACTTCACGCACGGCGGTATTCGGGCGCGTTGGGATGCCGGGCGCGAGTTTGCCAAGCGTAAAATTTCAGAAGCACCGTGGAACGATCCGGCTGACCCGGTCATGGGCATTGTGGTGCATCCTTAGCCCAACGCGAAACAGTGCTGCAAGTCGTAAAGAATTGCAGCTTCTCAAACCTGCGTTGTGGCGCACTGAAC
>JALNWC010000284.1 GCA_023231075.1 Rhodoferax sp. | reverse complement strand
TATGTCCTAGGCCCTAATGCTTCTGGCAAGTCCAATCTGTTGGACGCGTTGCGATTTCTGCGTGATGTCAGCAAAACCAAAGGCGGGGGGTTGCAGGCAGCCATTGCGGAACGGGGTGGTATTACGAAGGTGCGCTGTCTTCACGCCCGACGCGATCCCGAAGTGGAGATTGACATTGAACTGAGCCGCGATCTGGACCAGCCATATGTGTGGCGATACGTCTTGGCATTCAAACCGGAGGGCAAGGGGGCGCAGCGTTTGCTGGTTTCCCGCGAGCAGGTTTGGAAAGACGGCAAGCTGGTGTTGAATCGGCCGGACTCCAAGGACGATGCGGACGTGCTGCTCCGAACCCAAACCCATCTGGAGCAAATTCAGACCAATATCAGGTTCCGCGAAGTGGCTGATTTTCTGAGCGATATCACCTACCTGCATCTGGTGCCGCAGTTACTGCGCTTCGGTGAAAAGATCGGTGGGCATCGGCTCACGGATGACCCTTTTGGACAAGGCTTTTTGGAGCGCCTGGCCAAGACACCGGAGAAGACCAGAAACTCGCGCTTGGCCAAAATTTCCAAGGCCCTGTCGTTGGCGGTGCCGCAGTTTGAAGATTTGCGTTATACGCCAGACAAAATGGGCCACCCGCATTTGGAGGCTCGTTATGCACACCATCGCCCCAATGCCGGGTGGCAGTCCGAGGAGCACTTTTCAGACGGGACGCTACGCTTGTTTGGCCTGCTCTGGGCGTTGCTGGAAGGAAGTTCCATGTTGTTGCTGGAGGAGCCGGAAATTTCGCTCAACGACGCGATCGTGAAGGAAATTCCATTGATCGTGGATCGGTTGCAGCGTGATCGCAAAACAAAGCGACAAGTGGTCTTGACTACCCACAGCGATGCGCTGTTGAGCAACCCCGGCATTGATGAACGGGGTGTTGTGATTCTGGAAACTGGCAAGCAAGGCACCACGGGGCGCCCCTTGGATGCCAGCGAACGGCAAGCGTTGGGTGCCGGGCTCAGTGTCGCTGAAGTGGTGTTGCCAAAGACCCGCCCCGAGAAGGTATCGCAGTTGGGCTTGTGGCAATGACACCGATTGCAATTGCAACGGAAGACCAACTCAGTGAGGCGATTGCACTGCGCCTGATTGCTGACATACCAACGCCGCATTTCATTCAGCACAAGTTGGGCAAGACAGGTCGTGGCTATCTGAAGTCAAAGATGAATAGCTGGTACCAAATGGCACAACACCAAGTGATGGTGGTGTTGACGGACCTGGATCGTGCAAATTGTTTGGTCGAATTTCGTGATCAATGGTTGGTCACTGCGCCGCCACAAAACCTGCTGCTAAGAATTGCTGTTCGCGAAGTCGAGTCGTGGGTGCTTGCAGATCACGTTGCGATGCGGGCGCTGATTGGCGTGAAGGGCGTTTTGCCCGCCGCGCCTGATGAATTGGCAGACCCCAAGCAGTCGTTGTTAAAACTCGCGAGGAGCGCGCCCAAAGACATCAGGGCGGACTTGTTGAAAACAATCGGCGGCAATTTGACGCAAGGCTTGGGATACAACGCCCGCCTGACCGCATGGGTCAATTCCGAATGGAGCCCGCAACGTGCAGCTGAGCGCTCCCCAAGTTTGGCTCGGGCACGATCGCGATTGAATGACGTCGTAGGTGCTTTCGCTTCGCCCACATCCGGGTAATTGTGTATTGACCGCCCCTCGCCGAACAATCCTGCATTGTCACCCGCGTCGAATCCCTGCGCCGACTGTGCTTTGAGTTGCGCCAGCGCCTGAGCGCCAGCCGATCCACCCAAGCCCATCTGGCCGAGGCGCTGGTCACATACTGACCCACTTTGCACTGAGATAAAGTTCATTCATGAATATTGAGACGAAAAATAACGAGGTCAAGCTGACGCTACCCACAACCGTAGGGGTCGCCAATATTGATTCGCTGTTTGAGGTGCTCAATCAGGTGCGTGCATCTTCAGGCGACGTTGAACTTGATTGTTCCAATGTCAGTTTTGTCGACCCCTTGGGTATGACCGTGCTTGCTGCAGCGATCAGGGAAGCACTGGACGAGGGGCGGCGGGTTGCAATGCCATGGCTGGCCAAAAATACGACCAGTTACCTTGAGCGCATGAATTTCTTTGTTGGTCTGGACATCGACGGCGTGGACCTACCGCTCAACCGCACGCGGCACGACCAGAGTGCCAATTTGTTGGAGATGACGCGAATCGTCGACGCCGGCAAATCCGAGGCCGTGGCAGACCAGTTGTCTACCGCCATTGTCAGCAAAATCATTGGTCGCGGTCCCAAACCAGTCAACTTCCATGTGCCAGACACCGAGTACGACCAGTACTACCGTCCACTTCGCTATGCACTGGCAGAACTGATGGAGAACGCGCTGACACACGCCCGGCGTGAAGGGGCGTTCAACTCATCGGTATGGGTGGCAGCGCAGTATTACAAAGATGTCCAAACTGGTGGACGCGTGCAAGTAGCCGTTGTCGACAACGGCTGTGGCTTTTTGGCTACGCTGCTGAATCACCCGGCACTACCTGAAAAAACCCATGATGCGGCAATTCGCACCGCGTTGAGACCCAAGGTCAGTTGCAACCGCGACATGGGGCCCTTCGGCGAAAGCGTGAATGAGGGGGTTGGTTTGACGACCACGGTGCGGATTTCCAAGGCAACCGGAGGCGCCGTTCACATTGTCAGCGGGGATGCCTTGCTCCTGGAGGGAAGCGTGGCCGGTGCAAAACGCCGGGATCAGGTGCGAGCTTTGCATGGCCAATGGGGTGGTGTTGCTATTTCCGCAACTTTTGTTTGTCAAAACCTGCCCTCCATCAATATTGCTGATCTGCTGCCACCCGTCGAGCCATCAAAGCAGGCAAAAACCCCTGTTGCGTTGCGCTTCGACGACTGATAGTATGATTTTCGGCTAGTAACCGTTGGCCCTCGTTCGATCTTTCCAACCTGAGGACATTCCAATGACCATGCAAATCGCACTTCAGCAGCACGCCATCGGTCGCATGATGGGGATGCGTTCGTCCGCAGCACCGCTTCGCCGGACGATTGAACTTGCCCTTGAAAAGGAGCGGGAAGTCGTTGTCAACTTTACCGGGGTTGAAGTGACCCAGTCTTTTGTGGATGAGCTTTTGGGCGCGCTGATTTTGAGAGAGGGCCCGGGAATCATGCAACGGCTGATTCTGAAAGGCTGCTCAGAGCAGACCCGTGGCATTATCAAGTTTGTAGCTGCGGATCGTTCCGAGCAATTCACGCTGGCAACGCACTGAACCTCTTTCGGCCAATGTTTACCGGCTGCTCGGAAAACTGAACACCGCGCCTTCGCGCACACCGGCTGACGGCCAGCGCTGGGTGATGGTCTTGCGCTTGGTGTAGAAGCGCACGGCATCCGGGCCGTAGGCGTGCAAATCACCGAACAGCGAACGTTTCCAGCCGCCAAACGAGTGGTAGGCCACCGGCACCGGCAGCGGCACGTTGATGCCGACCATGCCGACCTGGATGTGGTCGCTGAAGAAACGGGCGGCCTCGCCGTCGCGGGTGAAGATGCAGGTGCCGTTGCCGTACTCGTGGGCGTCGATCATGTCCATCGCTTCCTGCAGCGTCTGGACCCGCACCACGCCCAGCACCGGGCCAAAAATTTCTTCCTGGTAGCTCACCATGCCGGGCTTGACGTTGTCAAACAGGCAGGCGCCCAAAAAGTAGCCGTCCTCGTGGCCGGGTACCACCACACCCCGGCCATCGACCACCAGCGTGGCGCCCTCTTTCACGCCTTGGTCGACATAAGCCTTGACCTTCTCGAAGTGCGCTCGGGTCACCAGCGGGCCCATGTCGCAACTCGACTCGGTGCCGGGGCCGACTTTCATTTTGGCGATCTCGGTCTTGAGGCCGGCCACCACGGCGTCGGCGGTGGCATCGCCGACCGCCACGATCAGCGGGATCGCCATGCAGCGCTCGCCGCAGGAGCCATAGGCCGCGCCCATCAGGGCATTGACGGCGTTGGGGATGTCGGCATCGGGCATGACCACGGCGTGGTTTTTGGCGCCGCCCAAAGCCTGCACGCGCTTGCCGTGGGCGCAGCCGGTGGCGTAGATGTATTCGGCAATCAGCGTCGAGCCGACAAAGCTGATGGCCTTGACGCGCGGGTCGGTCAGCAGGGTGTCAACCGCCTCCTTGTCGCCATGCACCACATTGAGCACGCCCGGCGGCAGACCGGCCTGCAGCGCCAGTTCGGCCACCAGCAGCGCGCTCGACGGATCGCGCTCGGACGGTTTCAAGATAAACGTGTTGCCACAGGCTACGGCCATCGGCCACATCCACAACGGCACCATCACGGGGAAGTTGAACGGGGTGATACCGGCAGTGACGCCCAGCGCCTGGAACTCGCTCCACGAATCCATGGCGGGGGCGACGTTTTTGCTGTGCTCGCCCTTGAGCAGTTCGGGCGCGTAAGAGGCGTATTCGACGTTTTCAATGCCGCGCTGCAAC
>JALNWC010000283.1 GCA_023231075.1 Rhodoferax sp. | reverse complement strand
TTCTGCCATTGAACTACACCCGCATTCTAAGTTGTTGATTTATAACAACTTTCTTTACCGAGACTGCACGGTGGGTCAGTTCGGTGGGGGAATTCTACCCCTAAAATTGCCGGATTCACCTCAAACAACTGGGGCTGTCAAACCGTGTGACGGCTCGCCATGAGTTACGGCAGACGTTTTGTGCCACGCTGGTTTGTCGTCCAGGCTGGACGGCAACTTTTCCGCCATCGGCTCAGTCATTGCCCCTTACCGGGTGATAGGGCTGACTTCCTGGACAAACAGGCCCTCTTCAGCCGTCTTTGCATCGTGTTTGGCCCGCGCTGCAGCCGAGGCCACTTGTTCCGCGGTGGCAAATTCATTTCGACGGATCTTGACCGCACCGATGGACAGCGTGGTGAAAGGGAAAAACCTCGGAACGCCGTGGCGATCATCCGCCTGTATGCCGCCGGCCTGGCGTGCAGAGTCGTCAAACAGGGCAATAGCAAGGCTTCCAAATTCGGCGATGATGCGCAGGCATTGCGCATGCCAGTCCGTGCTCTGGTACAAAATAATAAAGTCATCGCCTCCCACGTGACCCACAAAATCGCGCTGCGGATCGCAATGGGCCACGGCCACCCGGGCCAGCAGGCGAATCATTTCATCGCCGCGCCAATAGCCATACTGGTCATTGAAGGGTTTGAAATTGTTCAGATCGGCATAGCAGGCCACAAATTCAGCACCGCTGTTCAAGAGCCGCTCAATGTGTTGACTGATGGGAATGTTGCCGGGTAGGAACGTCAGCGGGTTGGCGTGGCGCGCAGCCTCTATGCGGGTTTCAGTCACGGAACGCACCAACTGCTCGCCGGTTCCCAGGCCTGCATATCGTCCGTTGTCTGTGACGATGAAGCCATCCATCAGGTAGCGCTGATCATCCGAGGTCAGTATGCCCACCAGGTCATCGACATTGTGGTTGCGCTCAATCAGGCGAGGTGCCAGATTGGCATGCACCAGGCACGGTTTTCGACCCCATATCTCACGGTAATACAGCTTGCTGAATTCGTCCATGAAGTGTGAGCGGTTGATGATTCCCACGGGGCGAGTACCTTCCAGGACCGCGATCGCGTGTAACTTGGGGTGATTCAAAAACAAGGTTCCCAACGCTTCATTGGTGGTTGATGGTTCAACCGTAGGCGCATCAAGCACAGTCAGGCGGCTGAGTGCCCCTGCGTTGGATGCCCGGCGCAACTCCGGGAAGACGGAAACTCTGGGGTCACGCATGACATCCCATGCTTGTGCTTCGACCTGCTCGCGTGGAAGCGGTGCCGGACGCCCCAGAAAATAGCCTTGCCCATACGCGATGCCCAGATCACGCAAGACGCGCAGGTCATTCTCTGTCTCAATGCCTTCAGCCACCAGTGCAGAGTCGAAAATCGCGGCAATCTGTTGCAAAGCCTGAATCGTTTTGAGCTTGTCAGCGTGTTGACTGATGTCTTTGGTGAAGTATTTGTCGATCTTCACATACTCGGGTTTGAGTTGCGACCACAACCGAAGACTGGACCTGCCATCGCCAAAATCGTCCAGTGCCAGAGACACCCCGGCGGCGCGTATCTCGCGCACGACATTGGCCAGATCATCCATGTCAGCCACCCGCTCGTACTCGGTGATTTCCAGGACCAGCAGGCGTGGCAAAACGTTCAAATCGCTGATCAACTCCAGCAGGGCAGCGCGCCCACAACGTTTCAAAACCTGAACCAGTACCTCAGCACTGATGTTGACGAACAGTCGCCCACATTCATTCAGCTTGCCCCATCGATCAAGTGCTGCGGCGATGCAAAAGGTTTCAAACTCAAAGTTCAAGTTTTCCTGAACGGCCGCTGCCAACAACGTGTCTGGCGTGTGAAATGAACTGTTTTGGGGCCCTCTGATCAGCGCTTCGTGCGAATAGATGCTGCCATCGCTGAGCGACACGAGGGGCTGAAATACCGGATGGAGTGCGTCGCTGCGAATGAGTCCGGCCAATGGCCCGCGGCCGCGGCGCACCGTCTGCGAATACAGGGCGTGTGGCAGCGATTTTGCGTTTGTATCAATGATTCGCTCGAGTTCGAGCGTAGCTTGAGTTGACATGGGTCCGCATGGTTTTTTTTTGAGTCCAACCGCTCCATCATAAATAAGCGATATGACGAAACCAAGTCAATTTCGCGGCCTTGAGGTCGGCCCCCAACATCAGGACGGGGCGCCCAACCAAAGGCGGATACACGACGGTAGGGCACGGGAATATGAGGGCAAGCCCACTTTTTGCGAAATCACCGCAACGCCTGTCAACCGTCACTGAATCCGCCACGGGCATACCCCGTGGGAGCAGGGCCTCGTCGCGATGGCCCGCGAACATTCATCGGATCGAGGCGGGCCTCCTATTCCATTTCTAAATCATCCGTGTCGTTGTTGCTTCGCCTTGTCGTGCTACAGCACTGCCTGCGGCTTCGCGCCTAGACACAAATGATTTGGAAACGGAATTACTTCAGGATGTCACCCAGGCACAGGTATTTGATTTCCACGTAGTCGTCGATGCCGTGGTGCGAGCCCTCGCGGCCCAGGCCGGACTGTTTGACGCCGCCAAACGGCACATGCTCGGTCGCCAGAATGCCCACGTTGATGCCGACCATGCCATATTCCAGCGCCTCGCTGACGCGGAAGATGCGGCCCACGTCGCGGCTGTAGAAATAGCTGGCCAGGCCGAATTCGGTGTGGTTGGCCGCATCCACGGCTTCCTGCTCGGTCTGGAACTTGAAGATCGGTGCAAAGGGGCCAAAGGTTTCCTCTCTGGCGCACAGCATGTCGGCGGTGGCGTCTGCCACCACGGTCGGCTCGAAGAACTGGCCGGCCAGGCGTTTGCCACCCACCAGCAGGCGGGCGCCCTTGGCCACGGCATCGTTCACATGGCGTTCGACCTTTTGCAGCGCCGCTTCTTCAATCAACGGGCCCTGGTTGACGCCTTCTTCAAAGCCGTTGCCGACTTTGGCGGTTCGGACCTTGGCGGCGAACTTGGTGACGAATTCGTCGTACACGCCCGCCTGCACGTACAGACGGTTGGAGCAGACGCAGGTCTGGCCCGCATTGCGGTATTTGGAGGCAAAAGCGCCTTCCACCGCGCTGTCGATGTCGGCATCGTCAAACACGATGAAGGGCGCGTTGCCGCCGAGCTCGAGCGAGAGCTTCTTGACGGTGGGCGCGCTTTGCGCCATCAAAATCCGGCCCACTTCGGTCGAGCCGGTGAAGCTGAGGTGGCGCACCACGCTGCTTTCGCACAGCACCTTGCCCACGGCGATCGAGTTGTCGGCGTCGGCGGTGATCATGTTGAGCACGCCGGCCGGAATGCCCGCGCGAATGGCCAGCTCGGCCGTGGCCAGGGCGGTCAGCGGGGTCAATTCCGCGGGTTTGATGATCACCGTGCAGCCGGCCGCCAGCGCCGGCGCCACTTTGCGCGTGATCATGGCAATGGGAAAGTTCCAGGGCGTGATGGCGGCGCACACGCCAATGGGCTGGCGCAGCACCATCAGGCGGCGGTTGTTGTCGAACTGGGGCAGGGTTTCGCCGTTGATGCGCTTGGCTTCTTCGGCAAACCACTCGACAAAGCTGGCGCCGTAGGCCACTTCGCCCTTGGCTTCGGGCAGCGGCTTGCCCTGCTCGGCGGTCATGATGCGGCCCAGATCGTCCTGATGGGCCATCAGCAGGTCATACCATTTGCGCAAGATGATGCTGCGCTCCTTGGCGGTCTTGCTGCGCCAGGCCGGCCAGGCGGCGTTGGCGGCGGCGATGGCCGCTTCGGCCTCGGCCGGGCCCAGATTGGCCACGTCGGCCAGGTGGGCGCCGGTGGCGGGGTCGGTCACGGCAAAGCGGCTGGGTGATGTGCCGGCCCCTGCGGTGGCGCCGACCCATTGGCCGTTGATGAGCGCATCGGTCTTGAGCAGGGTGGGGTCTTTGAGCAGGGAAAGGGGTGAGGTGGTCATGGTGCGGGTCTCTTGTAAATGAGAATCAAAAAGCAGCCGGATCAGTGCATCACATCGACTGCACAGCTACCAGGCTGGCGGCCAGGATGGCCAGGCCTTCATCCACAATGGTATCGCTGGCTGTGAGCGGCACCAAAATGCGCACCACGTTGCCGTAGGTGCCGCAGGTCAGCAGGATCAAGCCGCGTTGGGTGGCCTCAGAAGCGAGGGCCTTGGCCATCTCGGCATGGGGCTGGTGCGGGTCGCCGTTCTTGCACAGTTCAATCGCCACCATGGCACCCAGGCCGCGCACGTCAGCGATGCACTTGTATTTGCCGGCCAGGGTCTTCAGGCTGTTCATCATGCGGGCGCCGAGCTGGCGGCTGCGCGCCAGCAGGTTTTCCTTTTCAAACACACCCAGCACGGCCAGGGCGGCCACGCAGGCAATCGGGCTGCCGGCATAAGTGCCGCCCAGACCGCCTGCAGCGGGCGCATCCATGACTTCGGCGCGGCCCACCACGCCAGAAATCGGGTAGCCAC
>JALNWC010000282.1 GCA_023231075.1 Rhodoferax sp. | reverse complement strand
GCCGCATCGATGCCGATGTGGCGCGCCATGAATTCGCAGGAGTTTTCCAACTCGACAAGGGAGGGGGAGGGCGTGGACATGGGTATGAGCTAAAAATGTTTTGAAAAAAGAGTGCAAGCAGTCATGCACATGGCGCCATCGCGGCGAGGGCGCCGCTCCCACAAGGTTCCACGGAATGCGGCCTTTTGTAGGAGGCCCGCCCCGGGCCGATGCCTGCCTGCTCAGTGCGCGTCAGCGGCAAAGGTGGTGTAGCGGGTCTCGTCCATGAAAGCGTCCAGGTCAGCCGGGTTGGCCAGTTTGATCTTGAAGAACCAGCCCGCGCCCAGCGGGTCGGAGTTGGCCAGCGCCGGGTCGTCGCGCAGGGCTTCGTTCACCTCCAGTACTTCGCCGTTGGCGGGCATGTAGACGTCGGCGGCGGCCTTGACCGACTCAACGACGGCGGCGGCATCTTTGGCTGCGTAGGTTTTACCGACTTCGGGCAGGTCGACAAACACCACATCGCCCAGCGCATCCTGCGCGTGGTGGGTGATGCCGACGGTGCCGACGTTGCCGTCAATCTTGATCCATTCGTGGTCGGGGGTGTATTTGATGGTCATGAGTTGGCTCCAAAAAAAAGATGGTTTGGTGTTACTTTACTAGGTCTGTCATGCCGGGCTTGACCCGGCATCCGGGAAGTCCGGAAGACATGGATTGCGGGTCAAGCCCGCGATGACATGCCGACCGCAATGACATGCCAATCACGATGACGGTCGGCTTTAGCCGCGGAAATAGTGGGTCGGCACAAAGGGCATGGTCACCACTTCCATGCTGACCGGCTTGCCGCGCACCATGGCGTTGACCTGGCTGCCCAGGGTGGCCAGGCTTGGCGGCACATAGCCCATGGCAATCGGCTGGTCGATGGTCGGGCCGAGCAGGCCGCTGGTGACTTCGCCGATGCGCTCGCCGGCCAGGTTTTGCAGCTCGACATGCTCACGCACCGGCACACGCGTCAACGCCTTCAGGCCGACGCGCTTGCGCGTGACCGAGCCCGCCTCGCCAGCCAGTTGCGCCAGAATTTTGTCGGCACCCGGGAAGCCCCCGGCGCGGGCGCCACCGGCACGGCGCACCTTCTGGATCGCCCATTGCAGGCCGGCTTCAATCGGCGTGGTGGTGGTGTCGATGTCGTTGCCGTAGAGCGGCAGCCCGGCCTCCAGGCGCAAGGAATTGCGCGCGCCCAGGCCGATGGGCTTAACTTCGGGTTGCGCCAGCAGGGCCCGGGCCAGCGCCAGTGCATCGGACGCCTGCACCGAAATCTCAAAACCGTCTTCACCGGTGTAGCCGCTGCGGGTCAGGTACACGTCGATTTTTTCCGCACCCGTGTCCACCGTGAAGCTGCCGCCGGTCATGAACACCAGTTGCTCAACGCCTCGGGCCAGGCGCGACAGGGCGGTCACGGCAAGCGGGCCCTGTAGCGCCAGCAGCGCGCGCTCAGGCATGGGAATGACCTGGCAACGGCTGCCAATTTTGGCCTGGATGTGGGCAATGTCGCCCAGCTTGCAGGCGCCGTTGACAATGACAAAGAGGTCACCACCGTTGGCATGGCCGCGGTTGACGAACATCAGGTCGTCGATGATGCCGCCTTCGTCATTGAGCAACAGACCGTAACGCTGTTTGCCCAGGCCCAGGTCGATCACGTCGACCGGAACCAGGGTCTCGAAGGCGGCTGCAGCATCCGGCCCGACCAGGCGCAGCTGGCCCATGTGCGAGACGTCGAACAAACCGGCGGCGCTGCGCGTGTGCTTGTGCTCGGCCATCAGGCCTTCGGGGTATTGCACCGGCATGCTGTAACCGGCAAAAGGCACCATGCGGGCACCCCAAGCGATGTGCAGGTCGTTCAGGGGAACTTGCAGAAGATCGTCAGGCGTGGCGGACATCAGGACTCCAATAGAGCAGGGGGCAAATCAAATTCCATGGCCTGACCATGCGTCAATGCCATGCGCTGCCCCCGCTGTCCGCTTTACCTGAGAGATTCGCCAAAACCAGTCACGTAGGGTGCCGGGTTTGGGTTGCTCCTTCGGTGGATCGGCTCTGGCGCATGCGCTAAAGCTGACCTCTCTCCAGTGGGGATGCGCTGCGACGTCTGGCGACGTCGCAGCGCTTGTCAGTCCTTTTGCCTGAGCGTTCAAATGGCTGCGATCAGCCACTCTGCGCCTTCGGCGGCCACCTCGATGGGTAAGGCTCTCTCCTGAACGGTATAAATTCTACAGGCCGGACACGCATCAGGGTTTATGTCAAACCTGTTTTTCTTGAAGGTCGGCCCAAAAACCCCTGAAAAACCAATGCTGGCAATTGGCGTTGAGCGGCAAGCGCTTAACGGACGGCTGAACCACGGTACTGCGCAAGGGATTGAATGGCACCTATCTGGACCAGCCAATTCAGCAATCCGTCGAAAATCTTTTCTCTCGTCATACCGCGCCGGTGCCGAAAATTCGGCACCGGCGTTATCCGTGGCTCGGTTTAGGGTCGGCCTCAACAGTTGTGTTCAAGCGTTTTGCTGCGTGCTCTGAAGCGCTGGGCAGCCCGGTGATGGCCTGAACCTTCCGCTGACCTGGTTGGCAAGCAGAAAAAACGTCCAGTTGCCGCTTGTACAAGCGGGTTTGCACATGCGCAAGCGACAGCATGGAGCTAAACAGGTTGTCATGTGTGACCGGCTGGCTGGCTTGGCCAAGCCAGCATGATTTGTCCCAACCCAGATGATTCAGCATGGGTGCGGAGAACCACACGGCCATCGGCACACTGGTCTGCTCTTTGGGCGCCATGGCATAGGGCATGCCATGCAGGTACAAGCCTTTTTCCCCCAGTGACTCACCGTGGTCGGAGACATACACCAGCGCCGTCGGGCGTTTTTGAGATTTGAGCCAAGCCACGGTCTGGCCCAAAAAGTGGTCCGTATAACGCACCGAGTTGTCGTAGGCGTTGACAATCTCCTGATCGGAGCATTCTTGCAGCACATTGCTGTGGCATTCAGGGGTAAACACCTTGAATTCAGGGGGTGTCCGCTTGTAATACGCCGGCCCATGGCTGCCCATCTGGTGCATCACGACCACCGTGCCATGCGCACGTCGAACAGGCTCCAGCTGGTTCAGGTGTTCGGGTAGCACGCGCAGCATTTCTTCGTCAAAGCATTCGCCCTCGGGACACAACGAGGGGTCCTTGAGTTCGCGGGTATCGGCGTGAGGCACACGATCACACAGGCCTTTGCAACCAGACTGGTTGTCCAGCCATAACACGGCCATGCCAGCACGTTGCAAGACGTCCAGCAAATTCTCAAAACGCGCCTCGGTTTTTCCATAGCCATCGCGTCCCAAGTCTGAAAACATGCAGGGCAACGACACCTGGGTGTTGGTTCCGCAGGACGTGACCTTTGAAAAATACACCAGTTCGCCACTGTCTTGCAGTTGCTTGAGGCGGGGCGTGGTGTCTCGGGCATAGCCTGCCAGGCCGACGTTGGCGGCACGCGCCGTTTCGCCCACGACCAGCACGATCAAGGGCGACGTGTCCACATCACTGGCGCTGCCCAGCAGGGTTGCATCTGCGCCGATTGGCTGAACGAGTTGGCTTGCATGCGCCGTATTGCCCACCACCAGACGCATCGTGGCATAGACCGTATTGAAGGGGTTGATCATGTAGCGCAAGGATCTGTGGTTACGCATGGTAGAGGCCAGGTCCTGGAACGACAGCCACACCATCACCAGCATGACCAGGGTGGCCACCACGGCCAGGCCGATTTGCCTGGCCAGCAGGGGTCTGGCAGGAGTCTGCTGCACCGGTTGTTTCCACCACCACCAGCCCGGCAGCCCAACGCCCAGCATGACGGCCGCCAACATCGACCACGACAACAGGTCGCGCACTTCCCGTGCATCGGTCTGAACCGCATTGGCCAGCATGCTTGTGTCGATGACCACGCCATAGGTGTACATGAAGTAGCTGTTGAATGCGGCTACCAGAAGCAAAACAAGCCCGACCGGCTTGCGCCACCATGGCCAGACGACCAGGCATAGAAATGCAACGGTAAAGGCCAGCACCACAACGCCAAAACCTGCGATGCCAAGCCAGGCCCTGGGGTTGTGCGATTCGGGCAAGCCCAGCAGCGTGAGCCACAGTGGCGCATTGCCAAGGGTGCTGAGCCAAAGCGCCAAAATCAGCGACATGACAACAGGGTGTAACGGACGGTGGGAAACAAGTGAGAGGGTCATCAATGAGCGCCGGTAGAAATACAGCTGCGATTGTTAAAGTCCTGCATTAACCCAGCATTAACCCGCAAGGGGGTCGAAACATCGGGGGTCAGGTCTTGCATTCATGCACAAGTTTGTACTGAGGCCTCTCTGCAGGATTGCAAGACCTGACCCCCGTGACCTTTCATGGGTTCAGGGTATGGATGCCAAGGGCGGTGGCCGCCGCATTGAGCTGTTTGTCAAAGCAGGTAAATGCCAGGTTGCTGCCGACCTGGCTGTGCGCGCGCTGGGC
>JALNWC010000281.1 GCA_023231075.1 Rhodoferax sp. | reverse complement strand
CGCTTCTACATTTTCGGCCTGGTGCTGTATCCGCAAGATTTCATCTACCTGACCGGTTTGATGATCATCGCCGCCTTGTCGCTGTTTTTGTTCACGGCCGTGGCGGGGCGCTTGTGGTGCGGCTACGCCTGTCCGCAGACGGTTTACACCGAAATCTTTTTATGGATAGAAAAAAAGCTTGAAGGCGATCGATCAGCCCGTATGCGCCGTGACGAAGGCCCGATGACGGCCGAAAAGTTCGCCCGCAAGGCCGGCAAACAATTTTTATGGATTGCATTTGCCTTCTGGACCGGCTTCACCTTTGTCGGCTATTTTGTGCCGATGCGCGAGATGGCCGGCGCCTTCCTGGGCGGCCAACTGGCGGCCTGGGAGTTTTTCTGGGTTTTCTTTTACGGTTTCGCCACTTACGGCAACGCTGGTTTCATGCGCGAGCAGGTCTGCAAGCACATGTGCCCCTATGCCCGCTTTCAGAGCGCCATGTTCGACAAGGACACGTTGATCGTGACCTATGACGCCGAGCGCGGTGAGCCGCGCGGTGCCCGTTCCAGAAAAGCCGACCTCAGCACCTTGAACCTGGGCGCCTGTGTGGACTGCAGCTTGTGCGTGCAGGTCTGTCCTACCGGCATCGACATCCGCAATGGCTTGCAATATGAATGTATTGGCTGCGGCGCCTGTATTGATGTCTGCGACATCGTGATGGACAAGGTGGGCTATCCGCGCGGCCTGATCAAGTACTCGACCGAAAACGCCATGAAAAATCACTGGACCAAAAACCAGACGTTGCGCCGTGTGCTGCGGCCCCGGGTATTGATTTACACCGCCATTTTGCTGGGGATTGTGGTGGCCATTTTTGCCAGCCTGGCGATGCGCACGCCGTTCAAGGCCGACGTGGTGCGCGACCGCGGTGTGATGGCGCGTGTGGTTGAGGCCGGCAAGGTAGAGAATGTCTACAGCATTCAGATCATGAACGCAACTGAAGCCCCGCAACGCTACAAAATCTCGGTGGAAGGTTTGCCTGACATCAAAATCATGTCGGAAGACACCCTCAGCATTGCCTCCACAGAAGCGCGCTGGGTGCCGGTGCGGGTCCAGGTGCCGCCGGAGGCCGACAAGCCCGGATCGCATGAAATTCATTTCATCATTGAGTCGCTGGACAGCCCGGGACGTTTGCGCGAAGAATCCAAGTTCATCATTCCCCGCTAAATCAGGCCAGATACAGCCAGCCAGCCACGGCGGCCGTGCCCATGGCCAAATGAAAAACGCTCCAGCGCAAAAAGTGCTTGCGAAGCGCAACGGGTGACATGGCGGAAATGAGGAACAGCCGCCCGTCCTCGGGCGCCCGCAGCACATGCACGCCCGGTTGCTGGCGGATTTCGTGGTGCTGTCGCTCAACAGTCCGGGTGGCCAACTGTCGGGCCCGTTCCCATTCCTGCAGATCCAGGGTGCCATTTCGGTCCAGGTCAAAACGCTGGTGCAGGTCGTCCCGGTCCTGTTTCCAGTGGCTCAGCAACGCGCTGACGTCTTCACGCACATTCAAGACAGAACTGGATCCACCCAGGGTCGAAAAGTCACCGAGCACATAGATCGTGCTGCCGCCAAACAGACATTCCTCCACCAGTTTGTCGCCGCCAGGATAGCTGGTGCGTACCTCTGCACCCACCACTTCGGCGTGATCCGGATCGATGGTGCACACGCCGGTGGGGTCGTTGATATCGAAGGTCGTGCGGCTCGTGCCGCTGTCGATCTGGCGCCAATCGTGCTTGGTATCGTCCCTGGAATACAGCTTGTAGCGGTACCAGATGCAGGCCATGCCGCCCAGCGGGGTGTAAATCAACTGGTTTTTGTCGCTGCTGGCTTGGCCCATGAGCTCGACATAGCCCTGCGCGGCGGAGGCAATGCGCGAAGTGGCCAACTCGGCAATGGCGCGGGTGCGGCGCAGGCTGCCCAGCCAGGCCATGCCCGCCAGCAGGGCCGCACCGGCCAGGGACCAACGCGCCTGCGTCCCGGGACCGACCTTCAGGGCCACAGCCATCAGGGCGAAATACAGACCGGTGACCAGGCTGCCGAGGTTCAGCCCGAGGTGCTGCAAACCGCGCAGGCCGCGCACCAGCATGACTCAAGCCTTGAAGCGTTGCGCGATGTTGACGTCCCCCAGCTCCGCTGCCGCAAACTTCAGCAGCTCGAAAGCCTTGAAGCTGAACAGGCGCGCCAGCAGAACCCCCGGAAATTGTTCGATGGCCACGTTGTTGATGTTGACGCTTTCGTTGTAAAACTCGCGCCGGTCCGCAATGGCGTTTTCCAGCCCGCTGATGCGCGACTGCAGGTGCAGGAACTGCTCGTTGGCTTTGAGTTCCGGGTAGGACTCCGCCAGGGCAAACAACTGTCCCAGCCCACTGCGCAAGGCGCCTTCGGCCAGGCCCAGGGCGCCCATGTCGTGGGATTGACGGGCTTCCGACACCCTGGCGCGCGCCAGAGTCACCTTTTCCAGGGTGCTTTGTTCGTATTGCATGTAGTGCTTGCAGGTATCCACCAGCTTGGGCAGCTCTTCGTGGCGCTGTTTGAGCAGCACGTCAATATTGGCCCAGGCTTTGGAGGCCGCATTTTTGACTTTGACCAGGCTGTTGTACAGCGTGATGGCATAGACCAGCACCAAGGCCAGCACGATCCAGAAAATTGCACCCATCAATGGCTCCTTGTATTTCACACGGGATTGTCCTACAGGGCGGACGTTTGTCCCGGGAATGAAGGCGGTTCACACGGCCTTGGCATCCTATACTTCCAGCCTCATAAGGCAGCAAGATGAAAATTCTAATTTGTAACGACGACGGCTTTCAGGCACCCGGCATTGTGGCGCTCTATGAGGCGCTCAAAGACGTGGCGACGGTCGAAGTGGTCGCGCCCGAGCACAACAACAGCGCCAAGTCCAATGCGCTCACGCTGCACACCCCTTTGTATGTGCATCGGGCCGCCAATGGCTTCAGGTACGTGAATGGCACGCCGGCCGACTGTGTCCATATTGCCCTGACGGGGCTGCTGGACTACCGCCCCGACCTGGTGTTGGCCGGTATCAACAATGGCGCCAACATGGGCGACGACACCATTTACTCCGGTACCGTGGGTGCCGCCATGGAAGGTTATCTGTTTGGTATCCCGGCCATTGCCTTTTCACAGGTGGAGCGGGATTGGCACAACCTGGATGCGGCGGCGTTCAAGGCACGCGACCTGGTGCTGCAAATGGGACAGCAGAACCTGATTGGCCACACGCCCTGGTTGCTCAATGTCAACATTCCCAACCTGCCGCTGGCGGAAATGGGTCATTTGAAGCTGTGCCGCCTGGGTCGGCGCCATTCTGCTGAAAAGGTGATCACCCAGATGAGCCCGCGTGGCGAGACCATGTACTGGATAGGTGCGGCTGGCCCGGCCAAGGACGAGGCCGACGGAACCGATTTTCACGCCACCGCGCAAGGCCATATCGCCATGACCCCGCTCAAGGTCGATCTGACCGACCATGACCATCTGGGTTACTGGGCGCAAACCGCAGCCAAGCTCGTCGGCTCAGCCGCCTGATGACGCAGCGCAACCCAGGCAGTGTCATCAGGCGGCCAGGCTTTCCGGCCAGGCTGGACACGCGCAATCCATCGCCCCCCCCCGCGCGGCCCGCAATAGCGCCAGGACAAGCGACTGCGTCAAGGCAAACGATGAACCTTGCTCGCAGTGTGGGTCTCGATTCCAGCGCGGTGCGCCAGAGCATGGTGAGCAAATTGGCGCAGCAAGGCATGACCGATGCGGCGGTGCTGCAGGCCATGGGCAGCATCGAGCGCCACCGCTTTGTCGATACCGCCCTGGTGAACCAGGCTTACGAAGACACCAGCCTGCCCATTGGCTTGGGGCAAACCATTTCAAAGCCCGGGGTGGTCTGCAGAATGCTCGGACTGCTGCGCCAGGGCCATCCAGGTCGCCTGGGACGGGTGCTGGAAATTGGCACCGGTTGCGGCTATCAGGCGGCGCTGCTGAGCCAGCTGTGCAGCGAGGTTTATTCGATGGAGCGCTTGCGCGGGCTGCACGACAAGGCGCGCGACAACCTGCGCCATCTGCGGCTGGTCAATGTGCACTTGCTGTTTGGTGACGGCATGCCGGGTTATGCCAAGGGGGCGCCCTACGCCGGCATCATCGCCGCAGCGGGCGGCGAAGCCGTGCCGCAGGCCTGGATCGATCAGCTGGCGGTCGGCGGCAGGCTGGTGGCGCCGGTGTCCGCGGGTGCCCCGAGCGCCGGCAAACAGGTGCTGATGGTGATTGACAAAACGCCGCACGGTATCCAGCAGAAGGTCATGGAGGGCGTTTTCTTTGTCCCCTTAAAATCGGGTATTGCATGATGGGGGTTGTTATGACGGGTTTGAAACGACGATTAGGTTTGTCTTTGGCGGCGACGTGTGTGCTGTTGACTTTGGTGGCCTGCGGCTCCAGAAGCATCAACCGCGCGCCGGTGGAGGAGCGGGGGACCCGTGCGGGT
>JALNWC010000280.1 GCA_023231075.1 Rhodoferax sp. | reverse complement strand
TCTGGCTGGCGCTGACCGGCATGGCTGCGGCCGCATCCGCCGGGGCCGCATCCGCCGACGCCACAGCAGGTGCAGCCAGCTTGGCGGCACCGAGGGTGAGGACAGGGGGCCGGGGTGCCCTGTCGTCGGCTTGTGACGACGGGTCCGATGTTCCGGCGTCGGGCGCTTGGGTGCCCGGGCCGGACGGCGCCGGTTCGGCGGCAAGGGCTGGCAGCTCGGTCGCCGCAGCCGTTGGCGGCTCGGTCGGGGGCGCGCCGGCCGTGCGGGCGGCGCTGGTGTTGGCGGCGACCGCCAGCCCGGCGCGGGCGGGCGCCGTCGGCAGGACCTGGTCTTGCGCAGGTGGCACCAGGGCCAGCGCCGCAGCGTTGAGCAGCGCTGGCGGGTCGGTCTTGTCATCAGCCGGCTGGCGTTTTGCCGCTGTCGGCGCGGTGGTTTTTGTGCCGGGCTTGCCGGCGGCCTCGCCGGCGGGTGTCAGCGCGCGCGACAGCACCTCCCCAAAAGTCTCCGGCGCCTCGGGTTCCTGCGCGTTGTGCTGCGCTGCGGTGCTGTCGGCTGGCTTGCCGGGCGGCGTCGCGGCGGTGACGGATGGAAGCATGAGTGACATGGGATGTTCCTTGAGGAGGCTAGCCGACCAGCAGGTGGGTGCGCTGGTAAAACTGCCGTGACGTGTGTTCGTCGCTGTCGCGCTGCTCGCGCTTGCTGAGCGCCATCATGTTTTGCTGGTTGACCCGCTCGGCCAGGGTGTCAAAAGAGTTGAGGCGGCGCTTGTTGTCCTGCCAGTCACCCCGGCCATGCGCGAGCCGGGTGTCGGCCTGCTGCGTCAGGGCGCGTTGCTGTTCAATGGCGTTGTCGAGCGTGCCGATGAAATGCTGGAAATTGTGCAATTGGGACGACACCAGGCCGTCGCGCATCTGTATCTCCAGCTGGTCCAGGTATTCCTGCCGGTATTGCAGCAGCAGCTCAAGTTTTTCGGCGGCGCTGTTGTGTGCATTCTGCAGTTGACCGAGCAGACGGGTCGCCGTGTCGGTTCTGCTCTGAGCCAGTTCAATGAGGGTTGCAAACGGTAGCTTTCTGGTCATGGCGATTCTCCGGGAGGGTGCTTGCGGCGCTAGGCCTTGAACAAGTCGTGCAGCTGGCTGCTTGCTGTGGCGTAGTCGGCGCGTTCGTGCATGGTTTGCTGCAGGAAGGCCTCGATCTTTGGGTAGAGCGCGATCGCCTGGTCGAGCTGGGCGTCATGGCCCGGCGCGTAGGCGCCCACGCTGATCAGGTCCCGGTTGCGCTGGTAACGCGACAACACCTGCTTCAAGCGGCGCACCGCTTCGAACTGCGACGGCGTGATCAGCGCCGTCATGGCGCGGCTGATCGAGGCCTCGATGTCGATCGCCGGGTAGTGGCCCGATTCTGCCAGACTGCGCGACAGCACCACGTGGCCATCCAGAATGGCGCGGGCGGCATCGGCAATCGGGTCCTGCTGGTCGTCGCCTTCGGTCAAGACGGTGTAGAACGCGGTGATCGACCCCCCCCGGCCTTCGACTGTGCGAGCCCCATTGCCCGCGCGCTCGACCAGGGCCGGCAATTTGGCAAAGACCGACGGCGGGTAGCCTTTGGTGGCCGGCGGTTCGCCCACGGCCAGCGCGATTTCACGCTGGGCCATGGCATAGCGGGTCAGTGAATCCATGATCAGCAACACATGCTGGCCCTGATCGCGGAAATACTCGGCCAGACAGGTGGCATAGGCCGCCCCCTGCAGGCGCAGCAGGGGCGAGGTGTCGGCCGGCGCGGCCACCACCACGGCCCGCGCCATGCCCTCGGTGCCCAGCGTGTTGTCGATGAAGTCCTTGACCTCGCGGCCGCGTTCGCCGATCAGGCCGACCACGATCACGTCGGCGCTGGTGTAGCGCGCCATCATCCCGAGCAGCACGCTCTTGCCAACGCCGGAGCCGGCGAACAGGCCCATGCGCTGGCCGCGCCCGACCGTCAGCAGGGCATTGATGGCGCGCACGCCGACATCGAGCACGCTGTCGATCGGCGCGCGGTTCAGGGGGTTGATCGGTGCCGCGGCCAGCGGCACTTCGCGGGCGACTTCGAGCGGACCGCGGCCGTCCAGCGGCCGACCGGCGGCATCGACCACGCGGCCCAGCAGGCCGGCACCGACCGGCAGGCGCTTGGTGCCCGGCTCGGCCGCGCTGCCGCTGGCGCTGCTGGTTTCAAGCGCATAGACGCGGGCGCCCGGCAACAGACCAGCGACTTCGCTTTGCGGCATCAGAAACAGGCGGTCGCCGGAAAAGCCGACCACCTCGGCCTCGGTCGTGCGCTGCCCGTAACCGGGCGGCAGCTCGATCAGGCAGTCGCTGCCCACCGGCAGCCGCAGCCCGACTGCCTCCAGCACCAGCCCGACCGCCCGCGTCAGGCGTCCGAAATGCCGGATCGGCACGCAGTGCGCAACAGCAGCGCTGGCCTGGCGCAGCGTGCCGTGCCAGCCTTGCAGGTGCGGGTTGCCGATGGCCGGGCCGGCGCTGTCAGTCATGCGGCACTTCCGCGGGGGCCGTGGCGCAGCGGCCGAGCGCGGCGGCCACGCGATCCCAGCGCGTTTCCAGCGTGGCATCCAGCGCACCGCTGGCGGCATGCACTTTGCAACCCCCGCGCGTGATCGAGAGATCGGTGCGTATGCGCCAGCCGGCGGTATGCAAATCGTCGGCCAGGTGTTGTTGCACCAGTGCCGCATCGTCGGCATGCAGCAAAAGCCGTGGCGTGCCGTTGAGTGCCGGCTCCTTGCTGAGCAACTCGCGCACCAGCGGAAGCATCAGTTGCGGCTCGGTCACCAGTGCCTGCCCCACTATCTGGCGGGCGATATCGAGCGCCAGCGTCAGCAAATCATCGGCGATTTCACGCTCGGCGGCGCGCAGCGCGGCCGGCAGCGTCTGCATCAAAGCCTGCAGCGACTGTGCTTGCTCCCGGGCCAGCGCCATGCCGGCCGCGTAGCCTTCCTCCTGGCCCCGCGCCCAACCTTGCTGATGGCCTTCGCGCTCACCCTGCTGGTGGGCTTCCTGTCGCAGTCGGTCCAGCTCCGCCGCATCCAGCAACAGGGCCGGCACCAGCGGTTCAAGCACCGGCGCCGTGGCAACGGGCGGCACCGCGGCCTCGGCCGCCTGCTGGGTGACCGCAGCCATTTCCCAGCGCTGCCAGGCGCTTATCGGCCCCTTGCCCAGGCTGCCTGGCGCCACGGTCTGGTCAGACATACGCATCCTTGCCCTGGCCGCCAAGCACGATCTCGCCGGCATCCGCGAGCCGGCGCACGATCAGCAAAATGTTCTTCTGCTCGGTCTCGACCTGCGACACCCGCACCGGGCCGCGCACCTCGATATCTTCACGCAGCATTTCGGCGGCGCGTTGCGACATGTTTTTCAGGAACTTGTCGCGCAGTTCCTGCGGCGCACCCTTGAGGGCGATGATCAGCGACTCCGATTCGATTTCCTTGAGCAGCAACTGGATGCTGCGGTCTTCGAGGTCAAGCAGGTTTTCGAACAGGAACATTTCGTCGATCATTTTTTGCGCCAGCACCGCGTCGTGTTCGCGCACATGCTTGATCAAGTTTTCTTCCTGCGCACTGCCCATCATGTTGATGATTTCAGCGGCCGCCCGGACGCCGCCCAGGCGGCTGCGCTTGACCCCTTCGCCGCCCAGCATGTCGCTCAGCACATCGGTCAGCTCCTTGAGCGCAGCGGGTTGGACGCCGCCAAAGGTGGCCACGCGCAGAATGGCGTCGTGGCGCACCCGCTCGGGCAGCTGCTCCAGCACGTCGGCGGCCTTGCTGCGATCCATGTGAACCAGCAGCGTGGTGATGATCTGCGGATGCTCGCCACCAATCAGTTCGACCACTTCGGTGGCCTCCAGCTGGTTCAGCCGCTCAATACCGGTGGCAGATTCGCTGGACTGCAAAATGTTGTCCAGCAAGTCTGCCGCGCGGTCACTGCCCAGCGCCTTGTTGAGCACGGCGCGCAGATAGCTTCCGGAATCAAGA
This sequence comes from Rhodoferax sp., assembly GCA_023231075.1. Taxonomy (GTDB): domain Bacteria; phylum Pseudomonadota; class Gammaproteobacteria; order Burkholderiales; family Burkholderiaceae_C; genus Rhodoferax. The sequence goes on along the minus strand of JALNWC010000280.1, from coordinate 509 downwards.
TGGAGTGCCGAGTATTGTTCGGTTTCGAGACGGAACTCGTCGAGCACCTCGTTGACCTCGTTGCGCTTGACTTGGCTCAGGCTGGCCATCGCCGCGCCCAGCGCCTGCACCGCACTTTGCGGCAGCAGCTTCAAGACATTGCCGGCGTGCTCCTCGCCGAGCGACATCAGGAGGATGGCGCTTTTCCTGGTGCCGTCAGCCATTGTTTTTTCCCATCCAGTGTTTCATCAGCATGGCCACGGTCTGTGGATCATTGGCGGCAGTTTTCTGCGCGTACTGGATGTTGTCCAGATGGCGCTGCTCTTCGCGTTCCCTGGCATCGGCCTGCACCTGCGCTGCGTCGCCAGCGGCGCTCGCCGTCTCCCCGTCCGCAAGCCCGGCCTCGACGGGTGCGGGTTGCAAATGCTTGCGCAGCAGCGGCCGCAACACGGCAAACCATACATACAACGCGAGCAGGCCCAGCAGCAGGTATTTGCCCGATGCCTTGGCCAGCTCCAGGTTGTCCGATT